>JALEXT010000035.1 GCA_022779845.1 Succinatimonas sp. | reverse complement strand
TCAAGATCGGCCAAATTGGAAAACTTATGACCTTCGGTGAGGTTATCCACCACCAGGATGTCGCTGATCCCTTTGTCATTCAATGCCTTGACGATATTGGATCCGATAAAACCGCAGCCGCCTGTAACTATGATCATGTTCAGCCCTCAAAAAAATGATGATTGCGCCGTGAAACGCTTTTCAATTTTAACACCGCACCGCAAGTTGAAAAAAACTCACTGCCTTCACGCACGCTTTGTACGATACTTTTAATTTTCTCCGCTTGGTAAGAAAGGTCGCGACGATTAAAATCATTAAGACAATCATTACGGAAAACCATCGGAGATTTACATGCAGCGCGTACTTATCATCACCCCTTCGTGGCTTGGCGACATCATCATGATGCAAAGCCTTCTAAAAACCATACGCGCAAAATATCCTGCCTGCGTCATCGATGTTTATGCCCCTGCCTATGCCATGCCGGTATTGCACCGCATGAATGAAATCAACGGTTTTTTAACAAATCCTTTTGCTCACGGTCAGTTCGACCTTATCAAACGCTTTAAAGAAGGACTGCGTCTTAAAAAAGGAAATTACGACACCTGTTTTGTCTTACCCAATTCCTTAAAATCCGCACTTCCCGCTTTCTTTGCCGGTATTCCCGATCGACGCGGATTTAAAGGTGAATCGCGATACCTGTTGCTAAATCACCTGCGCTCTAACAAACAGGACTATCCGCGCATGGTCGATCGTTACGTAGCATTGGCTTATTCTCAAAAAGAAGTAACCTGCTCAAAAGATCTTCCTTCTTTTCAATATCCGCAGTTAAAGATCCTCCCGCCTGACGAAAAATTATTAAAAAGACTCAAGATCTCATTAGAAAGACCGCTTCTTGCTTTAGGATGCGGTGCCAATTACGGACCTGCAAAACTCTGGCCCGTTGAATATTTTGCAAAAGTCAGCAGTTGGTGGATAGAAAAAGGCGGTGCGGTGCTCGGCCTCGGAACGCTAAAAGATGCCCCGACCATAGCAAAAGTACGCAATGCCATAGAAGATCCTGCAAAACTTGCTTTTTTTTATGACATTGCAGGCAAAACCAATATAGAAGAAGCACTGGATCTTACCGGAGCCTGTAAGGCCGCCGTCTGCAACGACTCAGGACTCATGCACACGGCAGCTGCCGCAGGAGTAGTGCAGGTTGACATCTTCGGATCCACCTCCACCGTCTATACTCCTCCGTTGTCGGACAAAGCCTGTTGCGTAGAATCTAACGAACCATGTCATCCTTGTTTTAAACGAACCTGTCGTTTCGGAACTTACGCCTGCTTAAAAAAGATCACTCCGGATCTGGTGATCAAAAAACTTGAGGCTTTACTCTGATGCATTGCAACTCCTTTTTAATGCTTTGTACTTATCGTCTATTAACAAGCGCAGCGGTATTACCGGTTGCCTGCTACCTTGCCTGGCACCGAAGACGCGATCCCCCTTACGGACGAAGATTCTGGCAATTGCTGGGACTTAACCTGCCTCCGTTCCGAAAAGGAAAATGCGTGATCTTTCACGCAGCCTCCATGGGGGAGGCCAATGCCTTAAAACCGTTGATAAACGCCTTTGTCAAAGCTCATCCTGAGGTAAGGACGGTAGTCACCACGCTTACCACCACAGGAGACGGCGTGCTCTCCAAAATTGAAGGTATTGAAAGTTGCTATGCTCCTCTTGATCAGTTTTTTGCCGTAAGAAGATTTTTCAAACGACTGCATCCTTGTCTTATGCTCACCGTCGATACCGAATTGTGGCCTGAGAAAATGCTGGCTGCTAAAAAATACGGGTGTCAAAACATTCTGGTCAGTGCCAGAATGCAGGAGAAAAATGTTAAAGCTTATTTAAAACATCAAAACGCCGTACGCGCTCTCATTTGTTCCAATCTGACTAAAGTAATGTGTGCCTCAAAAGAAGACGCCGAACGCTTTTGCAAAATAGGAGTTCCTTCCGAAAAAGTCTTTGTTACCGGCAATCTCAAATACGATCTGAAAAAAGACAGCGAACGTTTCAATTTAGGCAGAGAAGTCAGAAAAACACTTCAAGGTGCGGTATTGGGAGCCATCAGTACCCATGCAACCGAAGAAACGCTGATCATCAAAACCTATCTTGAACTTTTAAAAGAAAATCCTTCTCTTTCTTTGATCCTGGTTCCGAGGCATAAGGAAGGAGTAACGCTTGCCTGTGACTTTCTTGAATCTAAAAAGCTACGCTATCAAAAAAAGAGTGAGCTTTTAAAACTCAGCGACTTTAAAGGAGGGATCTTAATAGGCGATACCATGGGGGAGATAGCCTTATATTTCGGCATGATTGATTTAGCCTTCATGGGAGGGAGCTTCGTTAACATCGGCGGACACAATCCTTTGGAACCAGCCTGTTACGGCATAGCCTCCGTAACCGGCCCCGACTTCCATAATTTTAAAAACGAATTCTCAGGTCTTATAAATGCAAAGGCTGCTTTTGTGGCAAAAGATACGGAAGAACTAAAAAAAATCTGTAACGAACTCCTAAATGCTCCTGATAAAACAGCAGATGCAGGAGAAAAGGCTTTGAAATTTTTACACAACGGTCGCGGTGCCGTTGCCAAAACTTTATCTGCTGTAGAGGAACTCATATCCTGAAGAAAACTTTTTTAAAGATTTCTTCAGACCTTTTTGCCAGCCAAAGCGTGATCCGTGTTACGTATTTTTCACGGATCTTGCAAAAGACAGCAGATGACCTCAATTAATGAAAATTTTAGGACTATAATACGTCCATCATTATGGAGATTAACTCCAGTATACTAGACAATAAGATTCACAGGTACTTTACATGGATGCTTTGAATTTCATCAAAGAACACCGTTTGGTGTCCATTTCCCGCCAGGTTTACGGTCAGGATCTGCTTGAAGCCGCCAAGCGCATTCTCAAAAGCGGCATTCATTGCCTGGAAATCACCTTCGATCAGGCCTCAAAAAACTGCTTGAAAGATACCCCCGATTCCATAGCCTTAATAAAAAAAGAACTCGGAGATCAGATCTGTGTAGGTGCAGGTACCGTCATGACCGTAGATCAGGCAAAAGCCGCCCGTGACGCCGGTGCTGATTTTGCACTTGCTCCCAATGTGGATATCGCCGTCATTCACGCCATCAAAACTTTGAATATGATAGCCGTTCCGGGAGCGTTCACCCCTTCTGAAATTGCTACTGCTTACAATGAAGGCGCAGACATAGTCAAAGTTTTCCCTGCAGGCATTCTCGGTATTGACTATCTTAAAGCCGTACGCGGCCCCATCAATCATATTCCTTTGATGGCAGTAGGCGGCGTAAGCGCTCAAAACGTAAAAGCATTTTTGGACAACGGCTGCTGCTCTGCCGGCATAGGATCCAACATCATCAACAAAAAACGTGCCGCAGCTGGAGCATTTGATGAAATAGAGCATGCTGCTGCCGAATTCGTAAAAGCCATAGCTTAAACACAACATAACCATTTTCATTGTTTAGGAGATTTCACCATGTCAGAGAAGAGCTATATCGTAATCGACTGGGGTTCAACCAATATCCGTGCCTTTTTGTATATAAACGGCAAACAGATCGAAGAGAAAAAATCCCACGAAGGCGTAACCACCGTACGCGGTAAAGATTGCGAAGGTGCTTTCGATCGCCTGACTGCCGAGTGGATGCAAAAATACGGCCCTCTTCCCGTAGTGATGTCCGGTATGGTCGGTTCCATTAACGGCTGGGCTGATGCTCAGTATCTGGATTGTCCGGTCAAACTCGACCAGCTTCCTGATCACCTTACCGAAGTCACCCATTCAAAGGGCTACAAGATCCGCATCGTTCCCGGTATCTGCGTGCGTGATCCTGACAACTACAACGTGATCCGCGGCGAAGAAGTTCAGCTTGCTGGTGCTCTTAAGAAGCATCCTTCCAAAGTGTTCCTCATGCCCGGTACTCACTGCAAATGGGTGCTTTGCGACGGTCTTAAGGTAGAATCATTCCGCACCGCCATGACCGGCGAGATCCACAGCATCATGATGAAATATTCATTGGTAGGTTTAGGCGCCGGAGAGCAGGAAGAATCCGCTGCCGACTATGAAGCAGGCCTTGAGCGCGGTTACTGCGAAAACAACATCATTCCCCGTCTCTTTGAGATCCGCGGAGCCAATATCTTGGGCGGCATCAAACCTTCGCACGTAGGTGAATTCCTCTCAGGTCTGCTCATCGGCTCTGAAATCGCCTCCATGCAGAAGATCTTCAAGTTCACCAAAGATGACGGTCCCATCGGCCTGATCGCCAGTCCTTTCCTGAATGCCCGTTACGTCAAGGGGCTCAAACTGGCCGGTCTTGACTCTTACTGCGTCAACGGTGACGAAGCCTTCTTAGGCGGTATTCTCCCTATAGCGGACGCTTTGGTCTGATTTTTTTGATGAAGGCTGCCAAGTTCAGCCTTCCTTGAACACGACAAAGCCGGAACCTTCGATGTTCCGGCTTTGTTTTAGCTGACGCTGCAGAAAATCAGTCAGCAGTAGCTATTCCGCGCAGAAATTCCACATATCCTCTGGCACTTTCAGCTATGTTTTCAACGGTAGCCTTTTCAGGATTGGCCGCTCCTAAAAAACTGTAAGTGCCGGCAAAAGTTGCATGGCAATATTCAATGGAATGAACCAAAGGCAGAAGATAATCGTCAGCAGAACGATGATGCTTGCCTTCTGGGCTGTAATCACTCTCTCCGCTGCCGCAGGAAAATGCTATGGCCATCTTGCGATTTTCCAACTTGTGCCCCTTTCCGAAAGCCCAATCCGAGGTCAGAACCTGATCAAACCATTGCTTTAAAAGCGGAGGGCAATTGAACCAGTACATGGGGAACTGAAACACCACGGTACCGTTGTTATCGATGAGCGAATGCTCCATAGCAGGATCGATCTGCCCGCGCGGATAAGAGCTTTGCAACTTGTGAACTACAAATTCATCAGGATACTTCTGCAATTCCTCAACCCAGCGGCGTGTGATCACCGAACGATCAAAATGAGGATGATCCACGATTACCAAGGTCTTTTTCATAAAGTGCTCCTTTTCGCTGTTTGACAAAAAAGCATAAGACTTTTTTAAAGATTATACGATTTATGCGCTTTATGACAGCGCTCTGCCCTGTATAAGTGCAAAATCTTCATCTTTGTAATGTATCGCATCTGCATATTTGTTCTTTTCTTTGAGAAAAGAGCGGTGCAATCTTGAAACGATCTCACTGCGGCGTTGCATGTCAGGATAGCTTAAAAAGCATTTATCAAAATCGATGAGATAAAAGTTGCCGTGATCATCTAACAGAATATTGCGTATATTAAGATCAGTATGCTCGATACCGTGCTCGAAAAATGCTTTGATCATACCGCCGAGACGAAGCATTTCTATTTGCGACAAAGCTCTTTTACGCAATATATGAGCCAAATCTTCAGCATCCAAAGCCTCTATCAGTATGTCCTGAATCAAAGCACAGCCGCACTTTTTCTCACGGGCTATAAGAGGAGACGGTACCGGCAAACCTTCTTTTACCATGTATCGTAACAGCCTGAATTCGTCAAAAGCCCTGTGAGCATGCGGTTCAATCAGAAAAAAACGATCTTTTAGAAGATGTCCTGCCAATCCTCCGCGGCGGTAATGTCTCATCACCACTTTTTTACTGCCGGCTTTAAAAATCAGAGCATCTCCCCGACCGCCTTTTCTTTCGGCATTTTTCAACAGTGAACCGTGCTGATCAAAAAATACTGATAACGGGGAATGAGCAAGATCGGACTGCGTATCTACCACATAGAGGTAGTCCCCTTCCTTTACCGTTCTTATGTTCATCTCCGTAGTCCTTTGCTGGCGAAACCTGTTTTGTGATCTTCTCCACATATTTTAGATCATTTTCTGCTCATTCCCTCTTCATCCTAAGAAGAGAGCAGGCACGGCCACTATTTTTTCCCCCTTCTGCTAAAATGCCGTCCATGAGTATAAAACCGTCATCGCTGTGCGTCTTAAGACTCACCGCATTAGGCGACTGTATCAACGCCTTTGGCATGATCTGTGCCGTAAAAAATAAAGATCCGTCTCTTCGCGTGTTGTGGATCATCGACAAACGTTTCGCACCTCTTTTTCGAACCGAACAAGGAAGCGATCTCGTTCCCATGTTACCCGTTGATTTTTCCCGCGGAACCTTCAATGCATTAAGGTCACTTCATCAAAGTTTAAAAGGGCAAAACTTTGATGCCTTGCTTAACCTGCAAACCTCTCTTAAAGCTTCACTGTGCTCTTTAAATATAAAAGCAAAAAATAAATTCGGTTACGACAAAGAGCGCTCACGCGAAGGACAGTGTTTTTTTATAAACCGCAAAGTTCCGTCACCGGCCAATCCTCATGTGCTTGCAGGATTCATGGCTTTCGCCCGCGAAGCAGGTTTCGGAGATTTAAACCCGCGATGGGATTTTCGTTTAAGTGCAAAAGAGCTGCACCCTTACGAGGATATGGGCAACAAAGAAAAACTTTTCGTCATCACCCCGTCCTCTGCCAAAGCTCAGAAAAACTGGACTGCACAGGGCTATGCCGCAGTTGCGGATCATGCCTCACAAAGAGGTTTCTTCGTAGTACTTGCAGGAAGCAAATCACCTTTGGAACTGCAACTTTGTTCCGAAGTTTCCTCATTATGCAAAACTAAAGTTTTAAATCTCTGCGGAAAAACTTCGCTGCGCTCTTTGGCAGCTCTCATTCAATCGGCAGCACTGGTACTTTCCCCGGACAGTGCTGCCATGCACTTAGCTTCGGCTTTGGGTACTCCGGTAATAGGGCTTTTTGCCGTGCACAACCCCAAACGTGTCGGATCATGGCGTTACCCTGATCTCTGGGTCAGCGTATATCGTGATCTTGCCAAAAAAGAATACGGCAGCAGAAGACATATACCGTGGCGTTATCGGGTACGCGATCCCCTTGCCATGACGCATATAAGCATAGATATGGTAAAAGATGCATTTGATCTGGCTGTTGAACACTATCTTCCCGATGAGGCTTCAGAATGAACGACATTACCGCTGTTTTTCCCGGTACCTTCGACCCCATGACCTTAGGACATGCCGATCTTATAAAACGCGCATCGTTGCTTTTTAGTCGTGTGATCGTCGCAGTAGCCGAAAGTCCTGCCAAACACACTCTCTTTCCGTTAAAAGAACGCGTAAATGCAATAAAAGAAAGCGTAAAAGATCGGGAAAACATCGAAGTAGAAGGTTTTACCGGCATGTTGCCTGATTTTTTAAAAGAACACCAAGCCAGAGTTCTTATCCGCGGGATCCGTACCGTTGCCGATTACGATTACGAAATGTCGCTATCCGGCATGTATCGCATGGTAATGCCCGAAGTAGAAATCGTCATGTTGCCGGCCTCAGGAGATCTCGCCTTCATTTCGTCAACCTTCGTACGCGATATAGTCATACACCGAGGCGACATCTCAAAATTCGCTCCGCCAAGCGTAGTGGCTCTTGCCCGCAGGTATTTTCCCTGATATACCCTCTGTAAATGGAGAAATTTCAGGATCCTCCAGCTTTTGGATGAAATCTTAAAAGATTTCATCCTGCCGACTGTCAATGTCATTCTCTTAAAATCGGCATCTTCACCGAAGTTTAGAAGATGTTTTTGGAGAAAACGGCTTTTTTATGCCGTTTGTCACGAGTTTTTATTTATCAGCTATCGGGTGATAAAGCTCTCATCATAATTATTGAACACTTTTGTCAGTATTTTTTCCCGCAACGATACGGTAACTTGCAACCGGATCAATGCTGACAATGCGGACAAAAATAAGTACTGCGCTGTCCTAAGAGTACGCTTTCAATGACGGTTCCGCACTCTTTACAAGGCTCACCAGCATGACCGTAAACTTTTAAATCCTGCACGAAATATCCGAGCTTCCCGTCAGCTCCCTGGAAATTGATGATAGTTGTTCCGCCTTTTTCTATGGAATGCGTAAGCGTTAATTTAATTGCATCAACTAGTCTTTCACATTCCTCAAAGGTTAAAGAGCACGCTTTGCGTCGCGGATCGATCTTTGATAAAAAAAGTACTTCAGATGCGTAGATATTTCCTACTCCGACAACCACGGCGGCATCCATAACAGACTGTTTTACAGCCTTCTGATGTTTTTTCAAGACATTATGCAGATAAGTTGCGTTAAATGCTTCTGACAGCGGTTCAGGTCCCAAATCCTTTAAATAACGACTTTTTTCAGGATCCAGATCAGGAGTCAGATAAGCTATGAGACCAAAACGTCTCGCGTCGTTGTAACGTATGATCACTCCGTCTTCAAGCTCCACTTCAAAGTGATCGTGTTTTTTACGTTCCCGAGCTTCTTTTAAAATAGAAAGATGTCCTGTCATGCCAAGATGGATGATCAAAGAGCCTTGTGCGGTTTTTACGACTATATATTTGGCGCGCCTACCCACCTCGTCGATCCGTGCGCCTTCAAGAAAGTGCAGCTCTTTTGAAAAAGGCTCGCGAAGCTTCTTGTCGTCATACCAAATCTTTTTGATCTTTTCATGCAGCATTTCCGGTCGGATCCCGCGCATGGTGACTTCGACTTCCGGTAATTCAGGCATGTTTTTCTCCTTTGAAAAAACAAAACCCCGCACCTTGTGAGGGACGGGGTCTTCTTAAAGACTGATCAAATTACTTGATCTTGCCTTCTTTATACAAAACGTGCATACGCACAACCGGATCATACTTCATCATCTCGAGCTTACCCGGGGTGGTACGACGGTTCTTGTCGGTGGTATAAAAATGACCGGTACCGGCAGTTGAATTCAAACGGATCTTCTCGCGGCCGCCTTTCTTTGCCATAATAGCCTCCCTTAGACTCTTTCGCCCTTGGCACGCATATCAGCCAGAACAGCATCAATGCCGCGCTTATCGATGGTACGCATAGCTTTGGTGGTTACACGCAGACGGACAAAACGTCCTTCACTCTCAACCCAGAAGCGGTGATACTTCAGATTGGGCAGGAAACGACGCTTTGCAGCGTTCTTTGCGTGGGAACGAAGATTACCCACAGCCGGGCGCTTGCCCGTAACTTGGCAAACTCTGGACATGTTAGTTCACACTCCAAAAAATACTTTACGGGTCACAGCACCTAAGAGCTGCAACCAAAATTAATGTGTTAAGGTTAATACAAAGTGCGCATATTCTAGCACAAAAGCGCCCAAGTCACAGTCTTTTGACAAAAGACTAAGACAAAACTCGTATTCCTTGTTTTTCCTGACACCGTCACGGTTTCCCGCGATCTTCCCGCAGACGTCCGGGCTCTGCCCGGTGCTTATGCCTTATGATCTCCGTGTTCAAAACCGGAGATCAGTAAAACGCTACCCTGCAATGGCAGTCCCGTATCTCTCTGCGAGCCTCGTTTTCAACTGTTCCCGTAATGTCTTCGGTACAGCTTCGGTCTTAGGCGGCATCACTGCTTAAGACCCGCGGAACGTTCTTGCCTGATCTGATCTATGATTATCATCGTGATTAATCACCGTTAAAGATCACCGCAAAATGCTCCGCCGATGAATTAATACGTCAGCGTTTTTCAGCAAATGCGTATTATATGCAGAAAAGTTATTAATTGATCAGTTGTCTGCGATTAATCTTGAAAATATCCGCAAGAAAATCGACTGATCTGCTGTTTTGGAAGGATTAGGCCATGAACCTGCAATTAAAAAATCGCAAAATCATTCTTGGGATCACCGGCAGTATCGCCGCCTACAAGGCCTGTACTCTGTGCCGCATGCTGGTAAAACAGGGCGCCGAAGTTCACGTGGTGATGACCTCTTCTGCCTGCAAACTGGTAGCACCTGCAACACTTGAAGCCTTAAGCGGACATCCCGTGCCGGTGGATATTTTCGAAGATGCCGACAAAATAGGACATATAGCTTTAGCAGGCAATGCAGATTTGGCGGTAATTGCACCGGCATCTGCCAATACCATCGCCAAAATGGCCGCAGGATTTGCCGACAACATGCTGACCGCCGCCGTTTTGGCCTGTACCTGCAAAACCGTAGTGGTCCCGGCTATGAACACTCATATGCTGCATAATCCGGCCACAGTCGAAAATCTTGAAACCTTAAAGCGCCGCGGCATGCTCATCATGCAGCCTGCTACCGGAGATTTGGCCTGCGGTATAAATGCCGACGGTCGTATGCCGGAACCTGCCGAAATCTTAAATTACATTATCAAGATTTTAAATTCCGATATTTCTCCTGAAGGCATAACCTACGTACCGCAGGATCTGTTACCGACACCCAAACGCACGGCCATGCTCACTCAGACCAAATTACTCGGCAAAGCCTCGGGAGCCGGTCTAAAAGTTGTGATCACCGCAGGTCCTACTGTAGAAGACTTGGATCCGGTACGCTTTATTACCAACCGCAGCTCGGGAAAAATGGGATTTGCCTTAAGTGCGGCAGCCAAAGCGTTGGGTGCACAGGTTGTACTGATAGCAGGTCCCGTCAAACTCGACACTCCGGAGGGGATCACCCGCATTGACGTAAGATCAGCTCTTGAAATGCTGCACGCAGTCGAGGACAACTTAAAAGGATGCGATGTATTCATAGGATGTGCCGCGGTGGCTGATTATCGTGCCGATCATATTGAATCGCAGAAAATTTCAAAACGCGATCACCGCGACGGACTTACCATCAAACTCGTTCGCAACCCGGATATTGTGGCAACCGTGGGAAAACTTGAAAATAACCGTCCTTTCACCGTAGGTTTTGCCGCTGAAACACAAAACGGCGAAGAGCACGCCCGGCGCAAACTTGCGGATAAAAATCTCGACCTCATCGCTTTAAATTATGTACAGCATAGCAACATAGGCTTTGACAGCGATCAAAACGAACTAATGATTTTTGACAGAGACGGCATTGCCGCTCGTTACGGCGTTCAGGACAAAAATGTTTTGGCAGCCAGTTTTTGTGATCTGATCTTCGAACGCGTCAAAAAAGGGCAGGCATGATGGAACGCATGGACATTGCCTTAAAGATCCTCGATCCGCGATTAGGAAGCGAGTTTCCGTTACCCTCCTATGCGACCCCGGGCTCTGCCGGGGTGGACATAAGAGCCATGTTTGAACATGAAACCGTAATCAAACCGGGGGAAACGATCTTAACCCCTGCAGGATTTGCCGTTTACATCAAAGATCCTTCGGTGGCTGGATTTATTTATCCACGATCTGGTCTTGGTTATAAACACGGCATAGTACTGGCCAATCTTACCGGAGTAATAGATTCTGACTATCAGGGCCCGATCATGGTGCCTTTATGGAACCGATCAGATAAAAGTTTTACCGTGACTCCCGGAGATCGCATTGCTCAATTGGTATTTCAGCACGTTTTACTTGCAGATTTTAAAATCTGTGATGATTTCGGAGCAAATTCTTCACGCGGACAACGGGGATTCGGTTCCACCGGAATACATTAACAAACAGTAAAACAAGGAGAGCCATGTGAACAATTTTGATTTCTACCGTCCTACCCGCTATATTTTCGGACACGGTTGTGAAAATGACACCGGCAGTTATGCCAAAGAATACGGTTTTAAAAAAGCCTTGGTAGTTTCGGGAGGAAACTTTGCCAAACGCTCGGGATTACTCGCGCGCGTTTGTTCTTCGCTTGAAAGAGCCGGCATTTCCTACGTAAGCCTTGAAGGAGTAAAACCGAATCCTCGTGCCGATCTTGTGTATAAAGGCATAGAACTCGGAAGATCGGAAAATGCAGACTTTCTGCTTGCAGTAGGCGGAGGTAGCGTTATAGACACAGCCAAAGCCATTGCCTTAGGTATCCCCTATGAAGGAGATTTTTTTGACTTTTTCTTAGGCAAATCCAAACCTCAAAAAGCCCTGAAAACTGCAGTAGTACTCACCATTCCCGCAGCAGGCTCGGAAGGTTCCAACAGTGCTGTCATAGAAAAAGAAATTAACGGCAATATCGTCAAAAACGGTTTAGGTTGCGATTTTAACGTGCCTCTTTTTTCCGTAATGGATCCTGAACTGACCTTTACTTTACCAGCATATCAAACCGCCTGCGGGGTTACCGACATGATGGCTCATATCATGGAGCGTTATTTTACAAATACCCAAAATGTCGATGTAACCGACAGAATGTGTGAAGGCTTGTTATGCTCCATCATTGCCAACGCTCCTGTGGCCATAACCGAACCTGACAATTACAGCGCCAGAGCCAACCTGATGTGGGCAGGAACCATGGCTCACAATAATATTTGCGGAGTAGGACGCGAGCAGGACTGGGCTACTCATCACCTTGAACATCAGTTGTCGGCTTTGTATGACGTTGCTCACGGAGCAGGACTTGCCGTCATGTTCCCTGCTTGGATGGAATACTGCTTAAGACACGATGTCATGCGTTTTGCACAGTTTGCCGTAAGAGTGTTCGGCATAAGCATGGACTACGAAAAACCCGAACGTACTGCAAAAGCAGGAATTGCCGCCTTAAGAGCTTTCTTAAAGCGTATAGGCATGCCTTTGAATTTTGAGCAAATAGGAGCTCACAGCGAAGACATTCCGAAACTTCTTGATATGTTGGGCGTAGATGATCATGAACGTTTTGAAGGACATTTTGTAAAACTGCACCGCAGTGACTGTGAGAAGATTTACAAACTGGCTGCAGAATATCGTGACTGAGTTTTAAAGCAAAGAGGGAGAGCCGACGCTCTCCCCCGCTTTCGAGTTTAATTCAACTAAATTAATCAGACTCGTTTGGCCAGCAAATCCTTGAATACTTTTATTTCAACGGCATTTTGCGCAGGAGCGGTACCCCCCTTGATATCGCGTTTGTTCAGAATGTTTTCAATCTGCAAAGGCGCATAGACATCGTCACCGATCACATCCGAGAACTGTCTGAATTCGTCAACGCTCAGCTCTTCCAAAGGTTTTTGCACTGAAATGGCATGCAACACCACTTTGCCTACTATAGAATGAGCTTCACGGAAGGGGATGTCTTTGGAGACTAAATAGTCTGCAAGCTCAGTAGCATTGGAATATCCGCCCTTGGCCGCATCCAAAGCACGTTCTTCGTTAAGCTTCAGACCTTCAAAAACCAATGCTGCCATATAAAGACTGTCATGCCAGGTATCGATTGCATCGAAAAGACGCTCTTTGTCTTCCTGCAAATCTTTATCGTAGGCAAGCGGCAGAGCTTTGCAAGTTACCAGCATGCCGGTCAAAGCTCCCACCACTCGGCCGCACTTGCCGCGGATAAGCTCCAAAGAATCAGGATTCTTTTTCTGCGGCATTAACGATGAACCGGAAGTAACTTTATCTGACAAGGTTACAAAACGGGCTTCGCCTGAATTGTAGATGATTAGATCTTCTGCAAGACGCGAGAGATGAATCATGGAGATTGACGCACAGGAAAGCAATTCCATAACGTGATCTCTGTCGGAAACTCCGTCCAAACTGTTGGCGGTGGCATGTTTGAAACCAAGAGCATGTGCCAATTTCTCACGATCGATCTTATAGGCAGTTCCGGCTAAAGCTGCAGATCCCAAAGGACATGTGGACATAAGTTCGGCGGCGTTTTGCAAACGCTGATAGTCCCGTTCGAACATCTGAGCATAGGCCAATACCCAATGGCTGAAGGTTACCGGTTGGGCTCGCTGCAGATGAGTATATCCAGGGAACACCTTACCCTGATAACGTTCTGCCGTGGCTACCAATTCACGCTCCAAATGCACGAGTGCTTTGGAAATCCCGTCCACAGCTTTGCGACACCAAAGTTTCAGATCCAAAGCCACCTGATCGTTACGGCTGCGGCCGGTATGTAATTTTTTTCCGAGATTGCCGACTTTTTCGATGAGACGACGTTCGATATAAGAGTGGATATCCTCGTCTCCTGCAGAGGCTATGGCATGAATGTCGTTCTCTGCTTCCTCATGAAGTTCGGTCAGAGCTTTTTTCAGATCGATGCATTCTTGATCAGTAAGCACTCCCGCTTCGTGAATTGCATCTGCCCAACACTCGGAGCCTTCGATATCTTCGAGGGCCATGCGATAGTCAAACTTCAGCGAATCATTGTAATTTTTGAATCTCTCGTCAGGACCTTCTGTAAATCTGCCGCCCCATAAAGCCATGATCTGTTGTCTCCATGCTGAAAAATAGTTAAAAATCCCGCTTATTGTACCCAAGTATCAGTGAGTATCGCACCATGCCGCATAACAAAGCATCTTCAAACTGGCATTGTAGTAATCGTCACTGCTCTTGATCTCAGGCTCTTGGTAAAATTTGCCTTGTATCAAATCTCGTACCGCGCGCAAACCGCCGGTCATAGCATATTCGGCACTTTGTCCCGTGACAACGTTTACCCAAGCCGGGGTATTGTCAGGTGAAAAACGGGCAAAATAATCTTTCCAAGTTTTAAGCTCAGGGGAGGCAGGATCTCCCCAGTAAAGATACAACGGCACTCTGATGGCATCATAACTTGATCGTGCCGGCCATTGCTCTGCTGTCATAATGCTGCCGTCAGGCATGAGTTTTATCCAGTCAGGCGACAAAGGTATCGTAAAATTCCGATTTAAATTCATCAAACTTTTTGAATCGGAAGCAAGCTCTCCCCACAATTTCATATAAGTAAAGGTTCCCAAATCCTTAAGAGCCGGATAAATGTAGTAAGAAGGATTTAAAAATACCTTGTCGTTGTACAAAAATCCGTTTAATCCCGGTAACAGTACTTTAAAACCGCCGAAATTGGTAACAAGCAATGAAGAAATGGTTTGAGCCAGCCTTTCACCTTTTTTGGTATAAGCAGGATCCCTCCATTTGGCTCCGGCTCTCATCAAAGCCCAAGCTATAAAAAGATCTCCGTCGGTAGCGTTATTATGATCTGCTATCGGATCCCCGCCGTCACGACGATAAGCCCAGTAAAAAAGACCGGTTTTAGGATCTTGCAAATTGTGTTCGCTCCAGGACAAAACCTTATCAAACACTGTTTTGTCACCGTACATAAGAGCAAACATCAATGCATAGCCCTGTCCTTCAGAATGCGACATGCCGTTATTGCCGCTGTCTATAACTGCACCGTCTGAACTTACAAAACGGGCTTTGTAATCATCCCAAGCTGAAGCCTGCACGAAAGACACAAAGATAAACGCAGTACTTAATACGATTAAAGACAAGATTTTTCGCATCGATGCTTCAAACACTCCGAACATAATGTTTTTTACCTTTTTTTAAAATAAAGCACCGTTGTTACATCGTTTTGCGAGTCTACTTTACATCCCAAAGCCGCAGGAGCTCCGCTTTGGTAAAACCACATGTTGTACAAACCGCAAAGCAAAGCTGCAAAAAAACGCTGCCAGTCGGCGGCAAATTCAGGATCCTTACAGACCGGTCCTTTACGATGAACTATCTTAAGTGCCTGAGCGCAATCCGTAAGTTCGCATACCCCAAGCCCCAATGCTTTGAGCCTGTCGTTCATCTCAAGATGCAAGGCCCCCAGTCGTTCTGGATGCCCCAAAGGATAATGTTTTGCCAGATCTTCACCTATATCGTAAAGAAAATCGCATACGTCTTCTCCAGAAGCGTTACGACTCATCTTCTGAACCATGAGGATCAAAAGTTCAAGCATTCCGCGTCCCTGATTTTCCGATACGAAAAAAGCGCTCATCAAAGCCCTCCCAATACCGATTTGATATAAATCATTTCGGACATCTCGTTATAGTCGCCGAATGTCGAATAATTCAGGGCTGCTCCGACTTTTAGCCAGTCAGTCAGATAATAGTCGTAACTTAAATGCGCACTGCCGCCGACACCGGATTCATTACCATGTGCATAATGCGAGGTTTCTAGGAAGCCTAATGATACGAGATCATCAAGATCGCTTTGTAAATCAGGATGCTGCGGGAAATAAGGTTCTTCATTCGTCTCATAAGACTGATAACCTAAGTTTAACGAAGCGTTAAATACCGAATTTTCCGTACGTTTTAAGTAAGAAAAAGGAATTGATGCGATGAAATAGTTCTGCGGACTGAAATAACCACCGTTGCCTAAGGTAAAGTTATTTTCATTATGCTGGAAATTAAGATATGAAAGCGATAATCCTACCGTCATGTCCTCGTACATGGTTGGTTTGAAAGGATGCACGTATACGGAAGCATCGGCGCCGACGCTGTTATTCGAACGTACATTTTCTCCCAAGTAGCGATAGAAAGAGCCGCTTAAAGTGCTTCCCAAATAACCGTTATCATAAGAATAAGTCAGACTGCCGCCGTTTTTGGTAACTCCGCCCCAGTATTTTCCAGAATACTCGTCGGTATAACCGTAATAGCTCAAAATCGAATCTTTGACAGCACGACGTTCTGCCGTAATATTCAAAGAGCTGTTGCGGGTTAAATCGAAAGTATAAGATGCTCCGCCTATTACGGTAGTGCTGTCTTTACCTACCGGACTTGCTCCCAAATCGAACCTGTAATTATCATTGCTTAAAGCTATGTCAAAGCCGACTCCGGTGGTACGTGCAGGTTTTGCCGTATACATGCCAGTTGAAATATGTTCTAAGGCATTGACAGCCGCCATTACCTGTTTGACATCACTAAATTGATCGAAATATTTAATGAGATTGGCTCTTCCCTGTGCCGAAGTAAGAGCAAAATCAGCACCGTTTAGAGAAGTGGTCAATAAAGTTTGCAAGTCATTGGGATCCAAAGCGTTAAGCCAAACGTTGTTGGTTTTATAGTTTTCCCATTCGGTTGCATTCATGCCTTTATAAGCGTTTTGCAGCGCCTGAACTCTGGTGACCATATTGGTAACACCGACGCTCAGTGCCTGAGAGCCGAAACGACTGGCGCTGTCATAGGCAACATCCCCAGAATGCATACTCACAGGATCAGCCGTGACAGAGAGTTTGGCTCCGCCTAATACAGGAGTACTTACGGTATGCGGAACTTCCACAACCGATACCTTGCTAAAGCCTTCTTCTCCGTCTTTTTGTCTGGCTTCCAAAGCAACATTCATAGTTGTCGCGACTTTATCTTCAAGATCGCGCAACATGAAGTTCACCGAATTTAATGTTTCGGCACGATCGGCTGCATTTAAAGACGAAGTTGCATAGCTGGCACCAGCCTGAGCATCCCAAGGTGAAGCTTTGGGTCCCTGAGTATCTTGAACTTCCCACGGCAGCGCTTTGATAGCCTGTGCTTTAGTAGGAGCGGCACCGCGATTATGAAAAGGATTGCCCGGCATATGAGCAATTTCCTGTGCGGTATATCCGTCTTGTCCTATGGGCAGAGGTTTAGGATCATCATAACGTCCGTCCAAAAGGCCTCGCGCGCGCTTTAATTTGATTATGGCTTCTTTGTATTCATGATTTTTAGCATCGATACGGGCCAAAAGGGTCAAAGTACGCGGATCGTCGGTATTGCGCAGTCTCTGACCAAGATCGGCTGCTCCACGATAATCCTCACGCCCCAAAGCAGCGTTCATCGCACCTTCAACAGCCTGCTGATCCTCTGGGGAGACTGCCAGCACGCGACTGTAAAGTGAGGCTGCCTCATCGTACATTCCGTTGTCCTGATAGAGTCTGGCCATAGCCATCTGCAGATCAGGATCATCCGGATATTTCTGAATAAGCGGGAACAGCAGATCATAAGCATCTGCCGAACGGTTGCTCTCTCGCAATGCGTCGGCTTGGCGTATGCTTTCACCGTTTTTAAGTCTGTCGAGCTCTTCACCGGAAGAATTGGCAATCACGCGCTGATTTTCAGTCAATGCTCTGGCTTTTTCGTAATTTCCGGTACCGTTGTATACGGAAATGATATCAGCAAGATCGGCCAAACCTTCATTACCTGAAGCAGGTCGCGACATGGCAAGATTTGCCAGATCCAAAGCTCTGTCCTTGTCTCCGGCACGCAGATAAAGATAAGCGAGGTGCCCAAGCTGCCTCTTTTGCAACGACGAGGTCTTAAATCCGGAACTTCTTAAAGTATTTAAGGCCGCAGCATTGTTTCCTGAAGCTATATAACTTTCCACATCGGAAAAAAGCAGATCGGTTTTAAGCGTTGCACGCATTTCCCTTACTTTGGGAGATGCTGATTTTATGCGGTTTAAAGATGCCAAAGCCTGCTCGTACTCTTTAAATTCCATTTGCAGTGAAGCAGCAGCAAACAAATCCTCATCACTGGCATTTGCCCGGTTAAGATAATTAAGCTCCGCATATGCTCCTGCCAAATCACCGCTTTGTTGCTCTGCCAGAGCCAAATCATAGTGCAGCCAGGTAGCAGACGGATGCGAGCGCAACTGCGTACGCAAGTAATCCAAAGCCTGAGCATTGCCCCGACCGTCTTTAAGACTTTCTGCATGAGATCTGATCCCGGGGATGGGATCCACATATACATGTACTCTGGAGCTTTCACGGATCTTTTCTGCCAAAGCACGATCCATATTGGACAAAAGCGCCGCAGCTTCTGCACTCTTCCCGCCTTCCTTTAAAACGTAATACAGTAACTCCTGTACTCCTACATTGGAAGGATCCGCACTTTGCGCTGTTCTCAATGCTTCTTCGGCTTCAGGATAACGTTTGTTTTTTCTGGCAAGTTCTGCCTTAAAGATCAAAGCATCTGCATCATAAGGACTGTCTTTTAACAGATCATTTAGCTGCGACAAGGCAACCTGATCTCTTCCGTTCTCGGCATTGAAACGTGCCTGACACAGCAACGCGTCATGCTTAAGTTTCGGAGCCTTGCTCCCGCCTGATGCTGCCGCCTGATTAAGGTATTCTGCAGCCTGAAGATAATTCTTAAGCTCCATATACAGATAACCCACGGCTTCAAGAGCATTCTGATTGCGCGGATCTTTGCTCAGAATACGTTTGAAATCGTTAATGGCATCTTCTTTGTCGGTCTTGCTCTTGTCAAAAGCTTCTTTGGAAAGATTTCCCAAAGTCACCTCGTCATAATGCCGCGCGACTTCATTATCACCGCGATGACGACTTAAATAATTTTGGTAATACTTATGATCACTCTCTGAAGGAGAAAACCACATCAAAGCCTGCTTTAAGGCAAGATCAGCTTCCTTGTATTTTGGTGCGTAGTAATCCAGAAGTTCTATACCCTGACGTATGGTACTTTGACGATAGCTTAAGATTTTTCCCAAAGTGATCTGTGCATTGACATCATGCGGATTCTGCCTGATATAAGCAGTAACACCGTTTTTGGCACGATCATAATAATTAGGATCTCCTGACATTGTCAGATAGTACTCAGACACCAATGCTTTAGGCGGCACCGCCCCCGGAAAAAGCTTCTGATATTCGCGCAATGCACCTGCTATGTTTCCGGAAGACGATAATGCTCTGGCATGACTTAAAAGTTCTCCTGAAAGATCAGACATACCGCGGTGATTATCCAATTGCTGCAAATAATCACTGTTAGGAGCCAAACGTGCCAAACGATCTCTGTAGATATTGCCGGTTTCCTCGTCATTGTTCTCATAAGACCATAGCGACATCAAAAACAAAGCTTCCTCATGATGAGGATCGGCCATAAGCAGACGATTTAAAGTCTGCATGGCTTTGTTATGCAGTTTTTTATCGTGCCAAAAGTAAGCTTGTTTCAACAGCGTTGCCGTCAGTGATGTCGTGTTGTTCTGAACATTATTAGGATTTTCAACTGTCTGTTCAGGCTCCATCATCTTATCGGCAAAAGACGACTGCACTTCGTTTCGGTCTGAGGCCTCCTCCGCTTTTGTCTGAACTTGTTTATTTCCAGATACAACCGCATCTGCTTTTTGTACTTGATTTTGAGTTTCCGATGCCGTTTCATTTTGAGGCTGACTCATTGCCATTCTGGCAGATTGTAATTGCCTTTGATCATCTTCATAGGAAGCCTGTGCTCCATGACAGCAAAAGGCAACAGCCAAGGCCAAAACGGTTTTTTCAAATCCTATCATCGAATATTTCTTAGACATGTTTGACCTCATTTGCCCGTTGCAACCCTAAGACGCTTTTGTGCACGCTTACGCAGGCATCTTGATGCGATTACCGAAAAAATAACCAAAATAAAGAATCCGACCACACAAAGCCATACAGCATGTTTACCGGCAAAGAACAATACCTTAAAAGCAGTACTTACCTCGCCTTGATAGATATAATCCCCTACGCTGTAACTCATGACCTTGTCCTGTCCTGAGATCACGCTGAGATCTCCTGTCACACTCTTATTAATTTCGCGATTATCAAGATCGTCTCCCAAACGGGACAATTCGTCATCTGAGGTGGCGGTAACCAAAACTGCAACGTTTTCCCTGTCAAAAGGAGAAATAAGCGATAAGAATCCGCGCCATGCGGAATTAGTACGCACGTACCGATTGGCATCGGCATTTTCAGAACGGAAATCTCCGGTTAAAAAGCGCTCCAGACTCGACATCAATCCGCCCTTTAAGGAGAACATTCCGTACTCAACAATGTTGAGATCTCCGCTGTTAAGTTCAAAAGACGAACCTTCCAATAACTTCTGTAAATATTCGCGATGTTTCAAAGTAGCCACCGCCATAAGATCGAGGCCCTTAAAAACTTCTTTGTTTTCATTCAGGATCTGCGATCCTAAATACACCTTATCGGCACTTACCATAGTTCCGGTGGCATTACCGCTTCTTGCCATCAAGTTAAAAAGCGTATCAAGTTCCGACACCGTGGCATGATCAGGGAGCAACAAGGCCGTATGAGAAAAATCTGCATAACGGGTAAAAGGGAAAGAGGCACCGACAAAAAAGGCCAAATTCGGCATGCGCGCAAAATGTACCGAATTGGAAAGATCGATGTAACTTTTCTCGTCTATTACGCTTTTGATGTTGGTATCGCGCATCACATCACAGGCGGTACCGCGCTTAAGCCTCGTATCAAAGAAGAATCGTAGCTCGTTGTCACCGTATACATATGTAGGTTGCAAAGGTATATGTCTTTCGTTTTCGCGTCCGTTGCCTCCGCAAAGACGCCAAAGATTTTCAAGCAAGCCTTTCTTATTCACCGGAAGTTTATCCAGATAATTTCCGGAAATGCTCACGTCAAGACCTGAGGCTTCTTCGTCGAGGTAATCAGGAGGAAATTCATAGGATATGAAAAGATCGCTGGGGCTTCCGTAAATCTGATAAAGATCAGGAGCAGAGCGGAATGCTATATCCAAAGGAGCATGAAAAAAACCGCGAGTAAGCAAACTCTGATCTTTACGCAGCAATTCATGTAAATATACTTTACGATTGGCACTTATCCAGTAAGGAGCATCATAAGGTTGATGTATTTCCTTAGGATAAGCCTTGATGGGCAGGAAATTAGTTTCCACATTCTTCTCAGATTCGGTAAGCGTCAGGATCGCATTGACGAAATCTTCATCTGAAGAGGCCACTACGTAAACGTTTTTATAGGGTTTATAGAAAGGGTTGTCTTTCATATAAACACCGGCTTTGGCCGGAAGCTCTATGCCGGCAACGGTCTGCTTAGGATGTCCGAATATTATTGAATTACCCACCGGCAGGGTATCAAGCGAAGTATTAAACCCTACGCCCCGGTATTCAGCTTTTATTCCGAAGTATGACGCCAGCATCACCGCACCGTGCACTATTTCAGGTGTCAAAGGCTCCGGCAAAACAAAATTTACCGTGGTCTTGTCATTTTCATAACTGTCCAAAAAAGGCAGAGGAAAAACTGAAAGATTGGGATCAAGCGACAGTATGTAACCGTCTATATCCAGATGACTTTTGGGATCCACTGTAATAAGGTATTTGTCACTGTAGTCTATGAGACAACTGAATTCCTTATCATCCACTACCTGAAAGACCAGAGAATTATCTTCAGACAGATATTCGGTAGGTACCGTAAGCTCATAGCTTGTGAGTTCCTTTGAAGTCAGAGGTATGGTTCCCAGCTCCTGTTCATTAAGCTTTACCTTAAGGTGAGGATGACGCTCTGCCATGGCTTCAGTCTGCTGAACGTAAATTTCAAGCCTTGCCGAACTTACCATTTTATCAATGGGCAGGGTAAAGCCTATATTACTCTCGTCCTGCCCTGCAGCCATTTTTACGCCGTCACGAAACCCCAACTTATCAAAGGTATAAGAAGAAGAATAAGCGTTGAGACTGTCGTCATGAGTGTTTAATTTGCTCAGGATCTCATCGCTTTTATCCGCTGCATTCGTCTCGTTCTGAACAGCCGGTTGTCCGTCGTCAAGCGGTCTTGACTGCAACAGGATCTCCTCTATCACCTTCGGAAGATGCGGAGCGGCATTTTGCGCATCAGGATCCGTGGCTTTGGACATATTGTTGTGCAAATTTCTGTAATCAAAATCCTCGGCAAAGACGCTGCAAGAAAAACAGGTAAGAGCCAGACTCAAAAAAACTTTGTTAACAAAAGATCCAAAAAAGCGATTAAGCATGGCTTTCTCCTGCAGCTTCCTGTTTTTTACCGGCCGGAGCTCGTTTTGGAAACAGAGAATCATAAATACAGGCTAATACGGTAAAGAAAGAACGCACCGGATTATCCTGCTTGTATTCAGGTCGCACCCACGCATCGGCTCTTGAGAAGATAAGTCGAACAAACTCTCTGCGGGTATCTATATCGACATTTTCAAAACTGAATCTTAAAAATTCATCTTCACCCTGCATAGGTCTTACGATACGTTTCACATTGACACATACAGTTGCATTACCCGTAGGGATCTCAAGATCGGTAATGGGATCCTCATCCAGATTCAATTCGGCATTTCCTATGGAAAAATTGTCCACACGACAGCCGCCCATGGAAATATCCCTCATGACGGCTCTTGAGCATATTCCGCTTTGCTGATAGACATTAATAGGAAGCTCGACATTCAAACGTTGCAATTTACGTTTGTTGGCTGTCTCGCGTCCTACGCAAATTGCAGCTATCAGTAGCAAAAGATTTACCATGGCCCAAAAAACATTCAGCAACATGGGGCCGAGCTGAGTTTCGAAATAACTGGGCAAAAAGATCTTAACTACGCTGAATACGATGGAAAAAGCCAGCAAAAACGCAACTATAAGGTGAGGACGTACCGACAGCGCATCAAAGTAGGCTTTATCAACCGTTTGTCCCTTATCAGTTACGTTGAAATCACCGTGATGAGGGAAAAACAAAGTTGCCACGGTAGGCAAAACCAGATGAAATGACAGTACGGTATCGTAAATCTGTCCCCAGAAACTGTAACGATAGCGTCCGTACAATCTTGAACCTGATAACCCCGAGAGAATAAGATGCGGGACAGCATAAGCCAAAAGCAGACTTACCGAACCGTGCACAATGGAGATCCCGAAAAGCAGATACAAAATCGGAGTAACCATAAAAATCACACGGGGAAGTGCAAAGAAAAAATAACTGGTGGCAGAAAGGTAACAAAGTCTTTGAGCCAAAGTCAGCCCCTTACCGAACAAAGGATTATCCAGTCTGAAAATCTGCACCATGCCGCGGGCCCAGCGGTTTCGCTGTTTCAAATGCAAAACCAGACGCTCGGTAGCCAAACCGCCTGCCAAAATATGGTCAAGAAAAGCTGTTTTCCATCCTTTGCGTTGTAACTTTAAAGCCGTATGTGCGTCTTCAGTCACGGTCTCAACGGCAAAGCCGCCGATCTCATCTAACGCACTGCGGCGGATCACGGCACAGGAACCGCAAAAGAAGGTAGCATTCCAATTATCGTTACCGCGCTGAATAGGACCGTAGAACATGGCATTCTCAGGAGGAATATCTCTTCCTAAATAGAGATTGCGCTGGATAGGATCGGGTGAATAGAAATGATGGGGGGTTTGAATAAGCGCGAGCTTGGGATCAGTAATAAAAGCACCTACAGTCGACTGTAAAAATATTTTAGTTGCAATATGATCACAGTCAAAAATAGCAATGAGCTCACCGTGGGTGAGGGTCATTGCATGATTAAGATTTCCTGCCTTGGCATGCTTATTGTCAGAGCGCGTGATATAACCTACCCCGATTTCGGTTGCGAAAGTCGCAAACTCACGACGACGCCCGTCATCCAAAAGATAAATTCTTATCTTGTCTTTGGGATATTCAAGGCACTGAGCAGCCAACACCGTATCGCGTACTACATCCAACGATTCGTTATAAGTAGGAATATATACGTCAACCGTAGGCCATTTGTTCACATCTTCAGGCATGGGCACGATCTTGCGGTTTAATGACCATGAAAGCTGAAAGAAACTTAAAAGCAATACGCCGTATACATAGATTTCAGCACCGAAGAGCAAAACGCCAAAAATGGTATCTATCCATGACGGGAATGATAAAGTCTGCGTCGCACGGAAAAACATGTAACGGGTTGAACATACGACCGACGCCAACAACATGCAAAAAGAAACAAAGTGTTTCTTAGAACAAAAATTCGCGATCAGACAGGCTATAACCATACACATGCCGAAAATGAACTGGTTTTGCGCGTTCATAGGAGCTATAACCACCAAAACCAATACCGGCAACACCACACAAACGACAAAAAGTGCGGCAAACACTGAATTTTTCATAAAATTCCCTTTTGCTCAATGACGCAGAGGGTTGATGATCATTGTGCCTTGCTTAACATCAAAGCCTAGGATTGCGGCGGTTTTCTTGGCAATAACATCAATATCAAAAGCCGCAGCCGAATTCTTGTTGTAATCGCAAACTGGGATCTGCTGAGCAGCAGCTTCACTTACCGAAGTATCACGATGAACGGTTCCCAAAAGGTTGTCTTTGAAATTTTGCTCGGCAAAGCTTTGAATTTCCCGATTGAGCTTGATGCGGTTATCTGCCTGATTGATGACGATGTGATATCCGTGACCTCCGTTGATCACTCCGTCCATCAGACCTCCTGCAAGTAATTGCGAAAACAGTGACACCGAAGCCGCATCGGCAAGCAAAGGCACAATTTGCATATCTGAAACTTTTGAAACCGATTCCAAAGCCTGAGAATACCCTGGAGCAAAATCAGCAATTACCAGTAAATCTTTATTGGAAAATAAAGATCCCTGTACCGTTTTAAAATAATTATCCTGAGCCATTGCCTCATCAAGTAACATCCGCTGTTCTTTAGTAGATTTACCAAAAGGAAGCACAAAAAGGTTTTTATCCACATTGACACAGGCAGAAGCCCAATCTTTTTGCGGCATGGTTACGAAACCACGATCATCTGACAAAGACAGGCCGAAGTACAATCTCAAAGAATTTTGCGGATCAAAATCCACCACGGCAACTCTGGTACCGGAGCGTGAAAAAACATAAGCCAAATTAGCCGCTAATGTGGTTTTTCCTACTCCGCCTTTGGGAGAACAGATACTTATTACTGGCATTTCATCAATCTCTTGTAAATGTCCTGCAACGGTTCATCCTGATTTGCAGTCGCATAATTTCCATCGTGCGAAGAACTGAACAAAGTTTTTGCATAACTTGTTTTGGAAATTACTTTATCGTCTGTACTTTTTTCAGGGCTATCTCCTGCTCCTCGTACGGACAGGGAAGTAGCTCTCTCTTTTACGATCGGCTCCTGTTCAGCAATGACAGAGTGCTGTGTTAAAAAAGCCTTGAGGCTACTACGCCGCCGCGGCAGATTACCTGAGCTTTGCAAAACATGCACAGATTCTTCTCTTTCCTTTGATCTTTTGTCGTTGCCGTGAATAAGTTCCATCACGGAATTACGATTTTTAATAGCAGGACTTTGCCCTAATTCACTTTGATTTATCAGCGTTTCTTTTTGTCCGGCCATCTGCCGTACCAAAGCAAATCCTGAATTGCGGCAGTCAGCTTCTTTTAAAACTTTCTGTTCAAAATTTCTAAAACTTACGCCTTCGTCCGCATAAGCTCTGACAAACTTATCCTCACCAAGGTGCTCTACTTTATCAGGCATGCCTTTCTCCAGAAAATATGCGTAACGGCTTTAAAGAAGATCAATCCGATAATTTTATCGCAAAAGAAATAATGCTAATAGCATTCATATCACGTTATCATCCTCCGCTCTCTAAACACGCGAAAGGGAAACGAAAATCAATTCGTTTCCCCTTTTTGTTGATCTTATTTTTAATCTGAGAAATCTACACTTCTAAATTATTTTTTAGAAGCGGCATTGATTGCACGGATACGTGCCGGCAAAGAATACAGACGGATGAAGCCTTCTGCGTCATGCTGGCTGTAAACGTGATCAGCACCGAAAGTCACGAAATCAAAGTTAAAGAGGCTGTTCGGAGAGTCCTTCTGGATCACGGAAACATTGCCCTTATAGAGTTTGACCACTACCTTACCGTTGACATCTTTGGCGATTTCATCAGCTGCAGCCTGAAGGATCTCACGCAGACGGGTGAACCAGCGTCCGTCATACACAAGCTGTGAAAAATCAACGGCCAGCTTCTCACGATACTCGAAAGTGGACTTGTCGAGGACCAGCTGTTCGATAGCGCGCAAAGCTGCATAAATGATGGTACCGCCCGGAGTTTCATAGCAACCGCGTGATTTCATGCCGACCAGACGGTTCTCGGTAATGTCGATACGACCCACTCCGTTGCGGGCACCGTATTGGTTGAGCAGATCCAAAACCTGGAAAGCGGAGAGAGCTTTGCCGTCAACGGCGACAACCTTACCTTCCTTGATCTCAAGTTCATGAGTCTCAGGAGTATCGGGAGCTTTTTCAGGATCAGTAGTCCAAACCCAGACATTCTCAGAAGCGGGATTCCAAGTATGCTCAAGTTCACCGCCTTCGGTGGAAATGTGCAGGCAGTTGGCATCGCGGCTGTAAATCTTCTTCAAAGAAGCTTTGCAAGGAATGTGACGTTCAGCAAGATAAGCCAACAATTCTTCACGAGACTGCAAATTCCAAATGCGCCAAGGAGCGATCACATCGAGCTGAGGAGCCAAAGCGGCAACAGCGCTTTCAAAACGCACCTGATCATTGCCTTTACCGGTAGCTCCGTGAGAGATGGCATCAGCTCCTTCTTCCAAAGCAGCTTCAACCATGGCTTTGGCAATGACAGGACGGGCAATGGCGGTACCTAGCAAATAAGTACCTTCGTACAGAGCACCAGTCTTCATCATTTCAAAGACATAATCATTGCAGAATTCTTCACGCAAATCCTTGATAATGCACTTGGAAGCGCCTGAAGCCTTGGCTTTTTCTTCGATACCTTCAAGATCTTCACGTTCCTGACCGACGTCGGCAACGAAACAGATCACTTCACAACCGAAATTCTCTTTAAGCCAAGGGACGATGGTGGAAGTATCAAGACCTCCTGAATAAGCCAGCAGAACTTTTTTATACTGCTTGTTGGTTTTCTCTAACATTTATAAGTTCCTCAATTAAGCTTTAATTAACTTTGACAATACGGACATATGAATGTGCAGACGGTTTTCCGCCTCGTCAAACACTACACTCTTATTTCCGTCCATGACTTCATCAGTGATCTCGTAATTTCGGTGTGCAGGCAGACAATGCATGACTATCTGAGCTCCGGAAGATGCTACCAAAGCATCATTGATTTGATAAGGCATATATTTCTTTTTAACACTGTCCAAAGGAGTGTTATCACCCATAGATACCCAAGTATCGGTATAAAGCACGTCGGCGCGCACATCCTTAGGATCGTTAAAAACTCTCAGTTTGCAACCTTGTGCGGAGGCAATTTCAGAAGCTTTGGCAAATACCTGCACGTCAGGGCCGCATCCTTCCGGCACGCAGCAATCGACATTGACTCCCAAAATGGCACCTGCCACCAGCAAGGAATTGGTAACGTTGTTACCGTCTCCCATATAGCAAAGGTTAACGCCCTGCAATTTGCCCAAATGCTCTCTTACAGTCAGATAATCTGCCATAGCCTGAGCTGGATGATACATATCAGACAGAGCGTTTATAACCGGTACCGAACCGTATTGAGCCAGTTCCTCAAGAGTTCTTTGCGAAAAGACGCGTCCTACCAAACTGTCTACCCAACGGCACAGATTGCGTGAATAATCACCTATGGTTTCACGTTTACCCAGTTCTCCGTTTTGAAGATCAAGATAAACACCGTGACCTCCCAGACGATAAAAAGCCAGTTCAAAAGTGGTTCTGGTTCTAAGAGACGGTTTTTCAAACATGATAGCGCCGCTTTTTCCCTCAAGCACATGTGCGTACTTTTTAGGATCTTTCTTCATTGCCGCAGCGGTATCCAGGATGTCCAAATACTCATCCTGAGTAAATTCAAAGCCGGTCAGTAAATGACGCATGTATTTCTCCGTGAAGCATCATGTTCTTAGGCGCGGTCGTCATCCTGTCGGTAACCCTTGGAAAAAAGGCTGCGTAAGCTGATGCATGAAAAATTTTTTAACCTGCGTATATTAACAAAAAAGGTGCACTCTCGTCAGATGAAGTCCAAAGCGCGCAACGAAAGTGCAAGGCAGGCAATAGCTCTCGACTCCGTAAGAGGGGAATCCTTGGCAAATATCAAATCTTTAGCCTCATCCGGTGTAACCTTTACTAATGCTATCGGTTCTGGTTCATCTCCGCTATCAAGACGATGTTTATAAAGATCCGTACATAAAAAACAATGCATGCGCAACGACAGCATTCCAGGCGCAACTGTCATTTCATCACGTAACTTCACACAATGTCTGAATCCGTAACCAAGTTCTTCTCCTAGCTCTCTTGCCAATGCTTGTTCCGGACTTTCCCCCTTGTCTATTTTTCCTTTGACAAATCCCAGCTCGTAACGTTCGAAACCGCAAGCATATTCAGAACTCATCAAAAAATATTTGCCGTCAAAAGGAACTGCCATTACAGCCCCGTTTCCTCCGCCCAAACGCTCATATGTCATCTGAGTTCCGTTGGAAAATTTAAGATCAAGTTCTTCGACTGTAAAAAAACGCGACATTTTATGACTGCGTTTTGCCAAGACCTGCGGCAACTGAGCTTGTAATGCCGAAAAATCTGCCATATCCAGCTCCTACATCCTTACTCTAAATTCTGCTTTACGACTGGTATACTCTGCACCCGGATATTAACAGTTTTCAAATCTGCTCATCAGGTGTTTTTTTATGAAAGCCCCAACTTCCAAGAATAAAGATCTGCGACTGGACAAATGGCTTTGGGCCGCCAGATTTTATAAAACCAGATCTTTAGCACGCGAAATGATCGACGGAGGAAAAGTCGACTACAACGGTGTACGGGCAAAACCTTCAAGAACGGTAGAAATCGGTGCCAAAATAAAATTGCTGCGCGGCGGTTTACGTACGGAAGTAGAGGTTTTGGAGTTATCTGATGTACGCGGTCCGGCACCTGTTGCCCAAAAACTTTATAAAGAAACAGAAGAGAGCATAAAGCAAAGAACCAAACAGCTAGAACAGCTCCGTATCAACGCGCTGTTGGCTCCTCATCCTGACAGCAAACCGAACAAAAAGGAACGCCGTCAGCTTCTTGACATAAAATACAGTCAAAATCAGGAATAAAATCATGAAAAATCTTAGTAGTATTACCCGTTTTCTTTTCGATAACCACGGCGTTCGCGGGGAAATACTGCGACTTGACGAACCTTGCGCCCAAATGCTCAAAGGCAGAAATTATCCAAAATGCGTACGCACCATGATGAGCGAACTTGCAGCATCTGCCGTGCTTTTTGCGGCAACGCTAAAAGACGGTTCGGAAGTAATGGTACAAATTCGCGGCGGACAGGATTCGCCCATAAAATACGCACTTGTAAATATTCGCGGAGATTTGAGTTTTTACGGCTCGGCTCAACTAAAAGAAGATACCCCGTGTCCTGATGATCTGAGCTTTGGTAATCTGACCGGCCAAGGCAGCGTTTTGGTGTTAACGATTTTCCCTGCCGACGATCCCAAAAACAAATGGCAAGGCATAGTCTCAGTTGATTCCAAATCCATAGCCGCAACACTTGAAGGGTATTTTAAAAACTCTCAGCAATTACCTACTACTTTTTTCATATGGTCTGATGATCAAAACAGAAGCAGTGCCGGCATTATGTTGCAGGTGATCCCGGAGATTGCCGGAAATCAGGAATCGCTTGAGCACCTGTCGATACTGACCTCCACCATGACCGAAAAAGAAATCATGACTTTGTCCCCAGCAGAATGCTTAGGCAGACTGTTTGCCCACGAACAGGTAAGAGTATTCCCTCCCAAAACTCCAAGTTTTCGTTGTATATGCTCACGCGAACGCTGTGAAAAAGCGTTAAGCTCGCTTGCTCCTTCTGCTTTAGACTCTTTAATAGCCGATCACGGAACGTCAATGACTTGCCAACACTGCGGTCACACTTATATTTTCAGCCAAAAAGATCTTGAAGATCTGCGTGTTAAGAACAATCAATGAATTTCAGGGTTTAGGAAGTAACATGACATCCAACAATAACGCCATTCAAATAAATAAACCTTCAAGCGGGTGGATCAATGTATCTGTCATGGGATGGGCTCATTTAGCCTCGGATTTTTACTGTGACATTCTCCCTATACTGTTACCGGTTTTGGCTCTGCGTTTCGGATTTTCCTATTCAGAATGCGGTGCTTTGTTTATGGCATTCCAAATACTGGCTAACTTCATTCAACCTGTTATAGGTCTTGCCGCCGTACGATATAACCTTAATTGGACCATGCCGTTATCCATACTTTTCGGCGGTATTTTCATTTGTCTGGTAACTCTGGCATCAAGCACCTGGATACTGATAGCCACAATCATTCTGTCTGGTATGTGTGCCTCGACATTCCATCCCGTAGCAGGAGGGATCATGCCGAAAGTCACACCTAAACATCGTGATGTTCTGGCAACATCTATTTTCATTGCTGGAGGCAATATAGGTTTTGCCTTTGCGCCTCTAGTTGTAGCCTTGTTTTTAGAACACTTTACCGACGACAAACTCTTCTATTTATCATTTCCGGCAGTACTTACTGCCTGCGTAATTTACATGCGAAAACTGCATACCAAAGAAAAAAATCTGTCCTCATCTCATGTAAAAAATGTCGACATTAAAGCTCTGATGAAGAACGGGCCTTTCATCTGGTTTACAGTAAGTTTTGCGCTGCGTTCCCTTTGTTACTGCGCTCTTCTTATTTATCTACCACTACTCTTTAAAAATCACGGCTTTGACACCATGCAAAGCGCAGGTGCCGTAACAACCATGTTAATAGGTACAGCTGCCGGAGGTTTGGCAATAGGCGGACTTTCCACCCGCTTCGGGCTTAAATTTCTTATTCTGAGTACCTATGCAAGCTGCTTTGCCGGAATTGCCGTCTTTTTATGGCAACCTGATCTTAACTTGATAACTTATCTGGCTTTGTTCGTAGTCGGCGCATCGGTTTACGGCTCTACACCGGTAGCTATAGTCTGGGCAGAACGCATGCTGTCACGTTCTGCAGCCGCTTTTGCTACCTCGATGATGTTGGGGTTTACCTTCGGTGTAGGTTATATACTGTCGGTACTCACGGGATTTGTCGCTGATTATTTCGGTTTAAGCTTTGCTCTTGGCATCACGCTGTTGCCCGCACTGGTAATCGCTTCATTCATACTTTTCATGCTAAAGGAACCTGAGGATACTGAAACTCAAGAAGATTAAGCAACAGACTGATACAGTTAAGCTTTTTTCACGTAATACTATGTAAATCCTTAGAATTCATCTTAAGGATTTACAAAGTGACAGCTGACAACGATGCTATACTGTGCACTTGTTTGGAAATGATCCGCGGGCAATGCAGATCATCTAATGCAATAAATACGGTTTCACCGTAAGTCTTTAACAAGATCTGGCCCGAATATTCTATTTTAACGATCGTAGGGCTCCCCTGTATTTGCGGAGCAGGATGTCTTGAACAGCTGATTTCTCGAGGTCTCAATGTTTACAGCTAATTTATTGGAAACCTTCGGCCGTACCTCTGACGAGCGTGTTGAAAATGCCATTGCGGAATTGAAAAAAGGACGTGGCATTTTGGTAGTCGACAATGAGGATCGTGAAAATGAAGGCGATCTCATCTACGCAGCTCAAACGGTAACCGATGCTCAAATGGCATTTATGATCCGTGAATGCTCCGGCATTGTCTGCGTATGTATTGAAGAAGATCAGGCCAAACGCATGAACCTGCCGCTTATGGTATCCCACAATACTTCTGTCTACGGAACGGCTTTCACCGTCAGTGTAGATGCCGCCCACGGCGTAACCACCGGCGTATCCGCACCGGATCGTGTTAAGGCCATCAAGGCAACCATCAACCCTGAAGGCTCTCCATCAGATCTTGCAAGCCCTGGTCATACTTTTCCGCTGATTGCCAAAAAAGGCGGTGTACTGGAACGTGACGGACATACCGAGGCTTCCGTGGATTTGGCAAGACTTGCCGGATTTATTCCTGCCGGTATTCTCTGCGAACTTTGCGCTCCAGACGGTTTAATGGCAAAGTTGCCGCGAGTATGTGCTTTTGCTCTTGAGCATGATCTGACCGTCATAACCATCAGTGATCTCATTGCTTATCGCAAAGCACATAATGTTTGATCCGGAGCAAAATACTCCCATTTTCCCGGCCGCAAGCGCAAATTGTAAACGGCTGGGTTACAGACTCGCAGGAGATCCTCACGGCAAAGTGCTGGCCGTGACCCACGGATGGGCAGCTGACTCTGAATTTACCCTTCCTTTAGTTGAACTTTTTCCTTCTTTCAGAGTGATGCTCATTGATCTGCCTGGATACGGATTAAGTGCATCTCTGGCTGAATTTTCCAAAGATTTTGATTCAGTAGCCAAACTTATTTCCAATACGGTTCCGCCACACTCCGTTTTGATGTCTTGGTCACTTTCAACACTTTATGCCATAAAAGCATGTTCTCTCGGATCTTTTATGCCGTCAGCTCTGATCACGATATGCGGCTCTCCGCGTTTTCCCGACGAAAAAGGCAACCCAGGATTTAACCAACGCTACATACGAAAGTTGAACAATTCGTTTAACGCAAAAAATGCAGAACGACTGATCAAACTGTTTTACGCCATTCAAGGAATAGGAGCAGGAGGAGAAGCTATTAAAGCAAGCTTTGCAAGATTCACAATTCCTTCATACGAAGTTCTTCAAAACGGCATCGAACATATGACTTTAGGAGATGAAAGAGAAAATTTAATGAACTTATCAATTCCGAAATTACATCTTTTCGGTAAACAAGATCTTCTGGTGCCGCCAGAACAGGCTTCTTTGCTAGCAAACTCAAAAAATACAAGTGTACACATATTCGAACGATCTGCTCATCTTCCTTTCATAACTGAAAAAAAAGCTTTTGCACAAAGCGTCATAAATTTCTTAAATAACATTAAGTAAATAATTTTTTAATTTCCGCCTCAAGAAAAAGCTTCAACCTACGTTAAATAAGATAAGGGGTAGTGTATCTTTGTGATGTCTTAATATGCTCCAATGAAACGTTATTGAAAATAGCTAAGAATTTACACGTTTTTTCTGTACTGAAGAGATAGGAGGAGAAAAATTATGGAAGTTTCAAACTTCACCGTAGCCATAGCCCCTCCCGTCTTTTCACAGGGTACGGAAGAGGCAAAAAAAGACAACCAAAACCGTGAAACGATCCCCAAACCGGCTCCGACGTCCGATGCTCCGAAGGAAAATCAGACTGGAAGCGGTTCTACGACTGGGACCAATTCACTGCTCTATACCCAATCGCAAAGCCTTATACAAAATACCGGCCAACAGGGAAGAGGAAGCGACAAAGATCAGAGTAAAGATAAAGAAAAGAAAAGCAGTGCTTTAAGTGCTTCCGGCAAAGTTGCTACTAAAATCGGATCGGCATCAGCAAACTCACCAATGCAGAGCCGGCAAACTCCAGGTGATCCTGCTGTTTATTCTCCGGCATTAATCAACACTGAAGCGGCCTTAACGAATAATCACAAAAACAAAGAGTTACACGCAAAAATCTCTTCTGCCGTTGCACTGAAGCTGTCAAAAGACGGCATGCAAAGGCTCAACGCCATAGCCGGACGTTATAACTCGACCGGCAGCGGAATGCTATTGGGACAAAATATTGATGCCCTCATCTGAATCGGAACTACTTAACTAAAGTTTTAAGGTATTCCTGTTCAATACGCTTTTGCTCTTCTTCGCTTACTTCCTCGACTTTTATATTTTCATCAGGATTTTCATCCTGCATATAGGTATCGAAAATATCCTGCTCTTCAAACCACTCAGGAGTGCGGTAAGCGATCTTATTTATGTACCACAGACGATCTCCTTTTGGAGTTTTCACCACGGCTTCGTCATCCTGAGCTTTACCCAACAGCGCTTTGGCCATGGGAGAATCGATAGATATGTAATTACTACGACCGAAGATCTCTTCTCCGCCGACAATTCTGATCTGCATTACAGAGCCGTCATCATCAGCTTCAATTTCTACGTAAGCGCCGAAAAAAACCTTACCTTCCTGCTGACGGTTATATTCAACCACCTGCAGATCATTAAGGCAATGACGTAAAAACCGCACACGACGATCAATTTGAGCCAAAAGTCTTTTGTTGTAGTGATAATCCGCATTTTCAGAACGATCACCTAAACTTGCCGCCCAAGAAACCTTAGCTGTTACATCAGGACGTTTTACGTTCCACAAATAATCAAGCTCCTTATGTAACTGATCATAGCCGTCTCTGGTGATATAAGGCAGTTTCATACGATTCTTGTCTCCAAAACAGAGAACCCGGCATGTTTTTTAACACACCGGGTTCAGATTTCAGCTGTGAGTTTTTAAAGAAAACTCAAATTAGAGCTGAGGACCAGCTGCCTTCAAAGCGCCGTCCTTATCGAACTCAGCAAACTTGGCAAAGTTCTTGATGAAGCGCTGGGCCAGATCCTGAGCCTTGGTTTCCCACTCGGCAGCATCTTTGTAAGTGTCGCGAGGATCGAGAATACCGCTGTCAACACCAGGCAGTTCAGTAGGAACCACGAAGGAGAAGTGCGGAATGGTCTTGGTAGGAGCCTTGTCGATTGAACCGTCAAGAATGGCGTCGATGATGCCGCGGGTATCCTTAATGGAAATACGCTTGCCGGTACCGTTCCAACCAGTATTAACGAGATAAGCGTTAGCGCCAGACTCGTTCATACGCTTGACCAAAACGTCAGCATAGGTGGTAGGAGGCAGTGACAGGAAAGCTGCACCGAAGCAAGGTGAGAAGGTCGGGGTAGGCTCAGTAATACCACGCTCAGTACCAGCCAACTTAGCAGTAAAGCCGGAGAGGAAGTAATACTTGGTCTGGTTCTTATTCAGCAGAGAGACCGGAGGCAAAACGCCGAAAGCGTCAGCTGACAAGAAGATCACACGAGTAGCGGCAGGCCCCTTGGAAATTGGCTTGACGATATTGGTGATATGGAAAATAGGATAAGAAACACGGGTGTTTTCAGTGACTGACTTGTCAGCAAAATCAACATTGCCGTCCTTATCAGTGGTCACGTTCTCAAGCAGAGCGTTGCGCTTGATGGCATTCCAAATATCAGGCTCATTTTCCTTGGAAAGGTTAATGACCTTAGCATAGCAACCGCCTTCAAAGTTGAACACGCCGTCATCATCCCAGCCGTGCTCGTCATCACCGATCAACAAACGCTTAGGATCGGTTGACAAAGTGGTTTTACCAGTTCCGGACAAACCGAAGAAGATGGCAGTATCTTTACCGTCTTTGCTGGTGTTTGCAGAGCAGTGCATGGCAGCGATGCCCTTGAGAGGCAGGTAGTAGTTCATCATGGAGAACATGCCTTTCTTCATCTCACCGCCGTACCAGGTATTGAGGATGATCTGCATACGCTCAGTGAGGTTAAACACAACGGCAGTCTCGGAATTGAGGCCCAGCTCTTTGTAATTCTCAACCTTAGCCTTGGCTGCGTTCAGAACGACGAAGTCAGGCTTAAAGTTCTTGAGTTCCTCTTCGGTAGGACGAATGAACATGTTGGTCACAAAGTGAGCCTGCCATGCCACTTCCATCACGAAACGGATGCTCATACGGGTGTTGGCATTAGCGCCGCAGAAGCAGTCAACTACATACAGATTCTTGTTAGAAAGCTCTTTGCCTGCCAATTCCTTGAGGACATTCCAAGACTCGGTTGACAGAGGCTTGTTGTCATTCTTGAAGGAATCGGAAGTCCACCAGAAAGTGTCCTTGGAGGTGTCGTCTTTAACAATGAACTTGTCTTTAGGAGAACGGCCGGTGTAAACGCCGGTCATGACGTCCACGGCACCCATGTTGGTAACAACGCCCTTGTCATAGCCCTCGAGACCTGCAACAGTCTCATCAGCAAACAGCTGCTCATAGCTAGGGTTGTACTTAATGCTGGCAGCGGAAGAAATGCCATACTTAGCTAACTGAAGATCGTCAAAAGACTTCATTGAGTTTTTCTCCAAAAATACCCCGAGTGAACTCGGTTCATAAAATTGCTAGCACAATTTTACAGAAAAAAAATGATTATGCGGCATCTTTGTGATCTTTTTTCAAATCCTGTATGGAAGTACTTGTAATCACATTTAAAAAGTAAGACTAAAAATCAAAATCAGTTCTTAAATTTGGGACAGTCTTTCATCTCTGCAAAAAAGCCGCTTGACTGCTTTGCTATAATTTCAGCGGTAAAAAAGGGAGTAAATCCCTGAATAAATAATTTTCAGGAAAAATTTATGAGCAAAATTTCCGTAAGCGACAAAGCCCAAGAATATTTTCTTAGCATTATCAACAAACAAAATATGAAAGGGCTTGCCATCCGCCTGACAGCCACGAACGTCGGAACTCCTGGAGTACAGTGCGGCATTCTGTACTGCCCTAAAGAATACATCACATCAAATGACGAACACTTCCAAATGAAAGGCTTCGAAATCGTCATCGACAGCTCGGTAAGTGAATATTTAGATGACTCCGTCATTGATTTAGGAAAAGATGAAAACGGAGAGGACCTGCTTACTTTCCATGCACCTAATCTCAACAAAAGCAACTTGCCTGACGACGCTACATTGAAAGATAAAATTGACATGTTTATCAAATCAACCGTCAGCCCATCTCTTGCAGGTCACGGCGGTGCAGTTGAACTCGTCGATGTCACCGACGACGGTATTGTCAAGGTTAAATTTGAAGGCGGTTGCATGGGATGCTCTCTGGCAAGCGTCACCTTACAAGACGGCATCAAATCTCAACTTAATCAGGCTTTTCCCGGCATAATCAAAGATGTAGTCGATGTCACCGAACACGTAAAAACCGACGAAACCTACGCCTGATTTTCTTGTCTCAATTACAGAATAATTCAAAAACTAAATTCTGTAAGATCGAGTAGGGGGAGCTGAGAGCTCGCCCCTCTCACACCACCGTACGTGCGGATCCGCATACGGCGGTTGTTAATAACTAATAGACGGCGGGGATGATCTTGCCGTCTTCCCGACATTTTTCAAGCCAACACCAACC
>JALEXT010000030.1 GCA_022779845.1 Succinatimonas sp. | reverse complement strand
GGGAGTAAGCATGGGCGGCGCGTGACGACATACCGAGCCTGCTGTTCTTCCTTCTAAAAAATTACTGCTATTTTTGCCGTCATTATGGGTTCCTGACAATCTTACCCATTCTTCTTTGTTAAAGTACTTTTCCACAGCATGGTTTTTACTGATCAGAAATTGTAAAACCTGTTTGCTGATGAAATAGAGCAGGGTATTTTCAGGGAAACGGACGAAGTAATCGCTTTGTCCCTGTTTGTCTATCTGAGTGTAGCCAAAGGTATCGCCTACAGCCAATTTTGCTCTTAAGCTTTTATCTTTTTTATTTATTTCCTCTGCAGCTCCGGTTCGTACCATATAAAGACCGGCACCTGCAAGATCTTCGTTATCTAGAATATCGTCAGGACTTTTGTAGAAAATCTTAATGGCGGCAGCTACTGCATCTGTTTCAAGTGCGGAAAGCTCAGTAAAAGGGTAGGTGTGAGAGATAAAGTCGTAGATACTGGGCAGAAGTGATTGATCCATGGTTATTTCCTCAGATCTGAACCTCGTTAAAATAACAAAGGGGATCCACTGGGGTCCCCTTTGAAAATTTAATATATCAATGTCTTAAATGCGATCATCGAAAGGATCGGAATTGCGCTGAGTATCGATGCTTCTGTAGGTCGCAGCTCGCGAGGCGGCAGCGGTAAACCCGCCGTGATCACCGCTTCGCTCGAATGGTTCTCCTTGAGAGAATTCGCGCGGTTTTGTTTGGGCGCTGAAATCAGGGGTCAGCATTTCAGGCTCTGAAATGGATGAGATCTCCGCTTCAGACGTGGCTGCAGAAAAACCGCCGTGAGATCCTGATTTGTTAAAATCAAGCCCGGCATCAAAAGCTCTTGCAAAAGTTTCTTTGGAAAAATCTGCCGGATGATCCTCATCAGTATTCCCTGCCGGTGCTTCCGTAAAATGTAAAGGCTTGTATTCAACAGCCTTCCATTCACGGCTCATCAAGGCTTCCTGCGCGCGGATCAATGATGCAGCTGACAGCTCTGGTCCGTGTCGACGCAACGATCTGCGCTGATTGTCACCGTCAGAATGCTGGCGACGAGTTTTTGCTACCCGTTCAGTACGTTCCGATTTTTCAACTTTATCGTTTTTGTCGGTTCTGTTTTGAACGTTTCTATCCGCGCTTTCATCTGGAATAACATTTTTGCTGTTATTTGCAACTGGATCCAGCATACGAGGGCGACGTGTACGACGCTCGGGACGTGCTGAACGTTCATTGCGTGCTTCCTTTTCGTCGTTTTGTGCCATAGAGTCGGCAACATCAACGTTTTTATCTGCCCGCTGGTTTTTCTGTTGTTGCGTACGTCTTGTCGATTTTGCTTTTAACGGACGTTCGCTGTTATCAACATTTTTACGTCTTTGTGGACGTGCAGTTTTTACCGGAGCAGTTTCCTCTTCTTTTTTGGGACTGAGCAGATTTGAGAAAAAGCCTGCAACAGTCTCAAACAAGCTCTTGGGCGAAGGCTCCGGCTCCGGACGCTTCTTACGTCCTGAATATCTTTGAGTTTTGTTGCGCTCGTTCTTGTTTTCACCCTTTTGTTCATTCTTTGATGCATTGCGGCCGTTTTGCACGGGTGAAGAATTCACCATGGCCTGGCTTAACTGTTCCTGACTTATGGCAGGCTCTGCGACAATTGAAGGTTGGGTATTGTCTTCACGACGCAGGAATTTTTCTTCATCGCGGCGGCGGGCTTCCTCATTCAGACTGCGTAGCATTTGAATGCTGTTTTGCGTCTGGGCAGGATTCTGCGGAGGAACGCGTTGCACTAGATAGTCCTGAGGCATGTAATGCTCATCAGGGATCACCGTTATGCGAATGCGGTTGCGTTCTTCAATTTTAGCGAGCTGATCGCGTTTTTCGTTAAGAATGAAGGTAGCAACTTCCACAGGACATACGGCATAGACATCACAGGCACTGTCTTTATGCGCTTCTTCTTCGATAAGTCGCATTATGGACAAAGCCAGAGAAGAAGTATCACGTACGGTACCCTGACCTTTGCACATAGGACATACATGGGAGCTGGATTCTTCCAATGAAGGACGCAGACGCTGGCGGGACATTTCCAAAAGTCCGAAACGTGAAATGCGGCTGAACTGAATACGGGCTCTGTCCTGTCGTACGGCTTCATGCATGCGATTTTCGATCTCGCGTTGATTTTTAAGCGGAGTCATGTCGATAAAATCGATAACTACCAAACCGCCTATATCGCGCAAACGCAGTTGTCTGGCAATTTCTTCAGCCGCTTCGATATTGGTCTGCAATGCAGTTTCTTCGATATCTCCTCCGCGTGTAGCTTTGGCGGAGTTTACATCTATTGAAGTTAAGGCTTCGGTAGGATCGATTACGATGGCACCGCCTGAAGGCAAACGCACCTCGCGTTGATAGGCAGAGTCAATCTGACTTTCGATTTGGAATTTAGAAAAGAGCGGAACTCCTGATTGGGCATAGAGGTGCACGCGGTTTTCAAATTCCGGACGTACCTGACGAATATAATGAATTACTTCGTCAAAGACATCCTGATTATCAATTAAAATTTCGCCTACATCCTGACGCAAATAGTCACGGATGGCACGCAGGGCGATGTTAGATTCCTGATGAATGAGGAACGGGGCACGGCGTTGTGCTCCTGCATCTTTGATAAGTCCCCACAGTTTTACCAGAATGGACAGATCCCAAGCCAGTTCCTCGGCAGTCTTGCCTACACCGGCAGTGCGGACGATAATGCCCATGCCTTCTGGAACTTCAAGCCCTTTCATCGCAGCTTTCAGATCGCTGCGATCTTCTCCTTCGATACGACGGGAAATGCCGCCGGCTCTCGGGTTGTTGGGCATGAGTACCAAATAGCTTCCGGCTAACGACACATAGGTAGTAAGAGCAGCTCCTTTTAAACCGCGCTCTTCTTTTTCTATCTGAACTATAACCTCAGTACCTTCTTTAAGAGCCGTTTTAAGCGATGCGCGATCGCTGAAATCGGTGCCTTCAGGATAATATTCGGGGGCAACTTCTTTTAAAGGCAGAAAGCCGTGTCTCTCGACTCCGTAGTCGACGAACGCAGCTTCAAGACTGGGTTCGACACGGGTAATGACACCCTTGTAGATATTGGCTTTCTTATTGGCGTGCTGTGGAGATTCAATGTCAAGATCATACAGCTTCTGACCATCGACCAAGGCAACGCGCACCTCTTCTTGTTGAGTCGCGTTTATAAGCATTCTCTTCACGAGAAAAGCTCCTTATTGTGTATCTGCTTTATCAGGGTAAAGACTGTATAAACAGCGGGGCATGGGTATAAACAAGCGCCCTGACAGCTTTTACGTCTGAAGGTAGATATTTTGGTTAATTTTTAAAAACGTCCGGTGACGCGCCTGATCCCATTGAGGGAGGGGTCAGCTCAAGACGAGCCGCGGAATTCTCTTTATCCACGTTACAGTCACGAAAAAAATATACCTGCGTAACAAAAGAGGTGGCCGCCGGGCATCCCCGGCAGAGAAAACACGCATTAAAATGGAAACAGAAACCATGAACAACAGGCTGTCGTATTTCCGCCTGCATATTATGCCACAGCTTTGAGTAAGGCTTGCGTTTAAAATCGTTAAAACGAAATTCTAGTTTTCTATTTTACGGTGACAACTAAGTTTAAAATTTAAAACAAAGCAAGTAACGCAGTCTTTTATAAAAGAAAAAAGGGAGAAACGATTTTCTCCCTTTCATAATGTCTTAAAGAAGAAGCTTTATCTTAATTTTTGTGCCAAATCGTAAGTAGATCTCATAAACTGATGTTTATGTTTGGTGATGCATTCAACGATATCTTCGTTGACCAGTTCGCCGTTCTGCACTCCGACGCAACGACCTGAATGTCCCTGACGCAACAGTTCTATAGCATAAGCTCCCATACGTGAGGCCAGTACGCGATCGTAAGGTGAAGGGGTACCGCCGCGCTGAATATGTCCTAAAACGGTTGCACGTGTTTCAAGACCTATCAAAGCTTCAAGCTCTTTGGCCATCTGATAAACGTCGGTCTGATTTTCGCAAACTACCAAAATAGCGTGACGTTTACCCGCATCGATGCCTGCTTTTATGGATGCATAGACATCTTTCTTATTCCAGGGAATTTCCGGAACCAATACGGCTTCAACACCGCAGGCAACGGCACAGGATACGGCCAAATCTCCGCAGTGATGTCCCATGACCTCGCAAACGCTGATGCGTTTGTGTGAAGAGCAGGTGTCGCGCAGTTTGTCAATGCATGATACGGCGGTGTTAAGCGCGGTATCAAAACCTATGGTGGCGTCGGTTCCGGCAATATCGTTGTCGATGGTGCCGGGAAGTCCGATGGTGGGGAATCCGAGTTCGGAAATAAATTTGGCTCCCATGTAGGAACCGTCACCGCCTATCACTACCAAGGCATCAAGACCGATCTTTTTCATGACGGCCACGCTTTCTTCGCGTACTTTCGGTTGCTTGAATTCAGGGAAACGAGCCGTGCCTAAGAAAGTTCCGCCGCGATTTAACAGATCGGAAACGCTGTGACGTCCCAACTGAATGATGTCGTTATTGTGCAGACCCATATAGCCGTCACGTATACCGTACATCTGGAAACCGTAATCAAGTCCGGTACGCACGATGGCACGGATGGCTGCGTTCATTCCCGGCGAATCTCCTCCGGAGGTCAGTACGCCGATTTTTTTGATAAATGCCATAATGAAGCTGTCCTAAAATTTAGCTCAGCACGGATTTTATTTTGAAAGATTTGCTGCAGTTTCGATAATGGAGCTGAAATCAGCAACTTTTAACGAAGCTCCGCCGATAAGACCGCCGTCAATATCTTTTTGGGCAAAAAGCTCAGGAGCAGTTTTTGCATTGCATGAACCGCCGTAGAGAATTTGAACTTTGTCAGCAACATCGGCATCAAAAGTCTGCAGATACTCACGGATCTGTGAATGAACGTTTTCAGCAATCTCGGGAGTGGCGGTTTTGCCGGTTCCGATTGCCCAAATGGGTTCATAGGCGATCACGGCATTTTCAAATGCCTTGATCCCGCAAAGATCGATCACTGCTTTAAGTTCTGCTTTGCATACGTCCATGGTCTTTCCGGCATCGAATTCGGCTTCTGATTCGCCTATGCAAAGTACAGGAGTCAGTCCGTTGTCCTGAGCAGCTTTAAATTTCTGAGCTACATATTCATTGGATTCATGATGGTATCCGCGGCGTTCTGAATGACCGACAATGGCGTATTTGCACCCGAATTCTTTGAGCATAACCGGGGAGTTTTCACCGGTAAAGGCACCCTTGGTGTGGATATCACAGTCCTCTGAACCCCAGGCAAGTTTGGAACCTGAAGCAAGAGTTTCAACTGAGTTGATGAAAATTGCCGGAGCACAGATTGCAACTTCGATTTTGTCACCGGCTTTGTCGGCCTCTTTGGCAAAAGCGGTGATCAGTTCTTTAACGCTGTCTTTGGTACCGTTGAGTTTCCAGTTACCCATTACAAGAAGTTTTCTCATAAGTGTCTCTTCAGCATCTGCGGTATATCTCAGATGCAGCTCCTAAACTTGATACAAAAAGTCGATTCTCCCGCGTTTACTCTGAGCACATTCAAAGAATGGTACAAAAGTTCACGCATTGGGATTATTCTACAATACAAAAGCGAAAAAATATATTTCTTGAAAACGTTTTCATGAAAAAGCAATACGCAGTGAAATTGTGAAAATATTAAAATTTTATAAAGTTAACTAGTTGTTAAATAAGTTAAAATCTAATCTTTTTGAGCCTTTTTTATTCTTGTGCTTTTTCTTTTTTACTTCAGAATTATCTTTGAAAATTTTTTTCTTACGTAGCTCTGTACAGACGTTAAGTTCCGAACAGAAAGCTGGAAGCATGATTTTTGTGCAGAAAACAGTATTTTCAGGATCATCAAATTCTTTCTTTTTAAGCTTCTGGCATTCTTGTAATTGTCCGGATAAAGCGGCAAGTTCGAGCAAACTTGCCGATTTTTTGCTGTCGGTCATACTAAGAGCTGAACATAAGACTGCGGAAAATTCGCCGCCGTACTCTTTTGTTCGTAAAAAAGAACAAACTTCAGCCTTTTTGCTGTTAAGACAGTAACTATTTATGTCGGTAAATGAATTCATTATGCAAATTTTAGAAAAAAGTTGTGGTCGCACAATGTTTGAGCAAAAGATGTGCCTTAAAAAAATATCTTAAAAATCAAGATATAAAAAATATTAAGTTTTTTTTATATCTTGATTTGTCCGCTTCTTCGGCAAAAGCTTGCCGTAAGGTTTTAATGCGGCATTGACAAAGCTTACAGCCCTTTGGAAAATAAGCGAATCTACACATATAGTTGAGGGCTGCCGTTAACCGACGGTACGCCTGCATCCTGACCTACCAAGACTGCGGATGCGTTTCCCATGTGAAATTTCCAGGAGTTATCAAATGCGCGTGCTTAAATTCGGCGGCACTTCAGTGGCCAATGCCGGACGTTTCCTCAATGTTGCTGACATTGTTGCGGAAGAAGCTCAGAACGACAGAGTGGCATTGGTGCTTTCAGCCCCGGCCAAGATCACCAATTTGCTAGTTGCACTGGTGCAGGCAGGCATAAGCGGCAACGACGGTGCAGAACAGCGCTCCCAGATTTGCAAAATAGTCGAGCCTATTATCGATACCTTAGCCGGCAAATATCAGAATTTTGCAAAAGATAAGGTTAAGGCTGAATTTGAAAACACTATGGAGCTTATTTCAAAACGCATTTTGGGCGCATCGATGTTAGGCGAATGCCCTGAGCGTGTACAAGCTTTTATAGAAAGTCGAGGTGAGACCTTTTCCATAGCCATCATGGCTGAACTGCTCAAGGCACGCGGTCACAAAGTAAGAGTCATAGATCCGGCCCAGGTATTGGTAACCGAAGGCGGGATCATGGAAGCTTCGGTGGATTTGGATGCATCAAGAGCAAAATATCAGTCTATACCGGATCCCGATCCTGAGGCAATTACGCTTATGTGCGGTTTTTCAGGAGGAGATCGCGACGGAAAACTGGTTCTTTTAGGACGCAACGGTTCTGACTATTCGGCAGCATGCCTCGCTTCTGCGTGCAACGCAAAATGCTGTGAAATTTGGACCGATGTTGACGGTGTGTACAGTTGCGATCCAAGAGCAGTACCCGATGCCGTACTCTTAAAAAGGGTATCTTATAAAGAAGCAATGGAACTGTCGTATTTCGGAGCAAAAGTTCTGCACCCGCGTACCATTGCACCTTTGGTACGCTCAGGGATCCCTTGTTTAATCAAAAATACCAATAATCCTCACGCAGAAGGAACGCTGATCTCTCTTGAATCGGATCCTTCCGTACCCATTAAGGGAATTTCTGATTTGAAGAATATTTCCCTGATGAATATTTCAGGTCCAGGGATGAAGGGTATGGTAGGCATGGCAGGACGACTTTTTACAGCTGTTTCCCGTGCTGGGATCTCCGTTGTGCTGATTACCCAATCATCATCGGAATATTCAATTTCCTTCTGTCTGTCAACAGCAGATCTGAAGCTTGCCAAAGAAACCATTGAGTCGGAATTTGAGCTTGAATTAAAAGAAGGGATGTTGGATCCGATCGAGGTTAAAGACGGTTGTGCCGTGATCTCCGTAGTCGGTGACGGTATGAGAACCCGTACCGGTACTTCAGGAAGATTTTTCAGAGCTTTGGCAGAAGCCAATATCAACATCATGGCCATTGCTCAGGGATCGTCCGAGCGCTCGATTTCTGCGGTGATCTCATCTGACAAAGTTGCAGAAGCCATACGTATTTGTCATATGGCTTTTTTCTCCTCACGTCAAATTTTGGATCTTATTATCGTCGGTGTGGGCGGAGTCGGTTCGGAACTTATTGCGCAAATTCAAAAACAACGTCCGTCTCTTTTAAAGGAGCACGGTGTGGATATTCGTGTAGTTGGAATTGCCAATTCCCGTCATTTTCTGACGGATGCTACCGGAGTTGATCTTGAAACTTATCATGATCGTCTGCATTCATCGGATCTTGCTCCTTTTTCTTTGGAAGCTGCGGCCAAACTTACTCATGACAGCCATCTGGTAAATCCCATTTTGGTTGACTGTACCTCAGATGACAGACTCGCTTTGTCATATTGTGATTTCATGAAAGCCGGCATGCATGTGGTGACCCCGTCAAAGAAGGCCAATACCGGATCTTATGATTATTACAAGCGTCTTCGCAGTACTGCCCGTACCTATCATCGAAAATTCCTTTATGAAGCGAATGTCGGTGCCGGTCTTCCGGTGATCTCGACTTTGCAAAATGAACAGTGCGCAGGTGATCATCTTTTGGAATTCTCCGGCATTATGTCAGGAACGCTTTCATATATATTCGGATTGGTGGAAGACGGGGCTACGCTTTCCGAGGCTACCGCAAAAGCTTATGAAATGGGTTTTACCGAGCCCAATCCGCGTGATGATCTTGAAGGTATGGATGTGGCACGCAAACTTTTGATTTTGGCACGTGAGTGCGGAATGAAGCTTGAACTGTCCGATGTAAAGGTTGAATGTGCCGTTGACAGGAAATATCTTGCAGGCAATGATGCTGATGAAGTTTTGGCTTCTTTGAAAAAAGCCGATGCGGAATTTTCCGCTAAGGTACAAAAAGCCAAGGCTCAGGGAAAAGTTCTTCGTTATGTAGCATCAATTAAAGACGGAGTTTGCAGTTGTAAAGTTATGGCTGTAGGTGCATCGGATCCTCTCTTTAAAGTACGAGGCGGCGAAAATGCTCTGGCATTTACCACTGCCTATTATCAGCCCATTCCTTTGGTAGTACGCGGTTACGGTGCAGGTAAATCTGTGACTGCCGCAGGCGTACTTTCTGATGTGCTGAGATTGCAAAACTGGACCCGTGAAGGTTAAGGGTATAAATATGTCTTTGAAATTTAGAGCGTACGCTCCGGCGTCTGCTGCCAATTTGTCAGTAGGATTCGATCTTCTGGGAGCTGCATTAAAACCTGTTGACGGATCTGTGTACGGCGATGAGATCTTTATCGAAAAAGATCCTGAAAACTGCAGCTGTAAATTGAGTATGGAAGGACGTTTTGCCGCCAAATTGCCGCAAGATCCTAATGACAATATAGTATTCAAAGCATTCGAACTTTATAAAAATGAGGCTTTGAAGGCTGGATTTGATACATGCGGCGTCAACATGGTCTTAAGAAAGAACCTTCCTGTGTGCTCAGGACTCGGCTCTTCGGCATCTTCTGCCGTAGCGGCGATCGTTGCATTGGATGTAGTGAACGGTTGTAAATTTAAAGATGCAGATTTGATACGCATGATGGGAATTTTAGAAGGCGGCGTTTCAGGTTCCATTCACTATGACAATGTGGCTCCTTGTTTTTTCGGCGGTTTGCAGCTTTTGGTAGGAGAAAACGGGATCATTTCCAAGACTTTAAAAGATTTTGATAATTGGTATTGGGTTTCGTGTTTTCCGGGAATTAAGGTTTCAACCAATAAAGCACGTAGCATTTTACCCAAAGAATATGCGCGTAGTGACTGTATAACATATGCTCGAAGATTAGCTGCTTTTGTCGATGCATGTCATCGCAATGATGCAGTTACGGCTTCATCGTGTCTCAAAGATGTAATTGCAGAACCTTACAGAGAACAACTTATCCCAGGACTGCAGCAGGCAAGAGCTTTTGGCGAAAGTCACGGGGCCCTGGCTACCGGGATCTCAGGATCCGGATCTTCGCTGTTCTCGGTGTATGACGATCTGCAAAAAGCTTTGGAGATGAAAGCTTACCTTGAACAGAATTTCATCGCCAATGAAGACGGTTTCTGCCATATTTGTAAAGTCGACAGACGCGGGGCCTATGCCGAGCGTTGGGAGAAATAACATGGAATTATTCAATTTAAAACATCACGACGAGAAAGTAAGTTTTGCACAGGCCGTGGTACGAGGCATAGGTCGTGATCAGGGATTGTTTTTCCCAGATCATATCGAGCCTTTTTCACAGGAAAAAATAGAAGAGTTGTTAAAACTGCCTCTGGTGCAACGTTCACAGATCATTTTGCGTCATCTTATAGGTGACGAATTACCGGAACTTGAGCAAATTATTGCCGATGCTTTTTGCTTTGACGCCCCGATCGTTCCTGCCGGAGACAGGATCTTCTGTCTTGAATTGTTCCACGGACCCACCTTGGCGTTTAAAGATTTCGGCGCTCGTTTTCTAGCGCGCGTGCTTTCTGCAGTGCGCGGCGATAAACATTTAACCATTCTTACTGCCACCTCTGGAGATACCGGTGCAGCCGTAGCCGATGCTTTTTACGGTCAAAAAGGTATAGATGTGGTAGTTCTTTATCCTGATGGCAGGATCTCTTCTTTACAGGAAAAATTGATCGCAACTCTTGGTGGAAACATTCATGCGGTGCGCGTAAAAGGGATCTTCGATCAATGTCAGGATCTGGTAAAAACCGCTTTTGACGATACGGAATTCAAAGCAAGGATAGGTCTTAATTCTGCCAATTCCATAAATATTGCCAGACTTTTAGCGCAGGTTACTTATTATTTTGAAGCCGTGTCGCAGTTGAAATCAGGACGTGACAAGGTGGTCTTTTCCGTACCTTGCGGCAATTTCGGAGATCTTACTGCGGGTCTTATTGCCAAAGCTTTAGGCCTTAAAGCCAGATTTGTGATCGCCTGCAATGCTAACGACACCGTACCGCGTTACTTGCAAAGCGGCACATGGGATCCGCATAAAACCGTAGCCACGCTTTCAAACGCCATGGATATTTCGCGTCCTAACAATTGGCCGCGAGTAGAGGCTTTGGTAAAAATGCAGGGATGGTCTTTAAAAGATTTTGCCTACGGTTCATTAAACGATGAACAGACTGAGCAGGCCATGCGTGAAATTTATAAGAACTCAGGGTATCATGCCGAACCTCACGCTGCCATCGCCTGTGCCTGCCTGAAAAATACCTTAAAAGATGATGAAGTCGGTATATTTTTGGGAACTGCACATCCTGCCAAATTCAAAAGTGAGGTCGACAGAATTTTAGGTATTGATGAGGCTCTGCCCAAGCAACTGCAGGAAAAAGCACTTCTTGAGTCAAGAAGCGATCTTATCGATCCTGATTATGAGACTTTGAAGGCTTTGGTGTTAAAAGAGTTGAAGCTTTGATTTTTCTTTAATAAAAATATAGAGGGCATCACGGTACAGTTTGTGATGCCTTTTTTAAAGTTCGGCTTTTACAACCGGGATCTTAAGCGCGTTTAATTGATCGTTTGTTTTTTTATCAAGCGGATCCATTATGTCTATCTCTTCAAAATCATTGATACTCACGCGGCCGTGGAATTGCAGTTCCACATATTTAAACAAAGGATTGTCGTAACCTAACAGTTCGCTTATTCTGAAAAAGTTGTTTTCGTTAATAGTTCCTTCCTTGATTTTGGCAGCTAAATATAAGTAATTCTCAAGAGAGCCCAGACCGTACGGTGCGTATTGCCCGCCTGTTTGAAACCTGTTGGATAAACCAACTATGCATGTGGCTTTTGGATCAGAAAGCAGAGTAGGTACAAGATAGGCAAAACTCATAAAATCAAGAGATGTCCCTATCGTCATGGTTGTACGTTGCAGAAGGTTTGCTTTTTTTAATTTGATTGCAACTTCACCGTATTGGTAGGCCATTTCGTAGGTAGCGTAAAGATTGACGGTTGAATTGTCGGTTGACAGATATCCGAAGGTAGGGTAATCGCAAGCAGACAGTTTGCTTGTGTCGCAGTTGAATAAAAATTCCGTGCTTTCCATTCTGCTCTTTGCTCCGCCCAAAGACGCCGAAGTGGATGTTTCCACTGCGTTTTTAAGAAAACCGTCTTTAATGATCAGCGGCAGTGTTTGCGGACGGAGCCTGATATACATAGCACCGTTTGCTACGATTTTTTTTAAGAATTCTTCAATAACTCTGGACAACTCTTTGAAATTAGGAAGCAAATTAAGACAAGCAAGGTATCTGCTCTGATAGTCCTGAAAATTTACTAATGAAGGAGGAAGCATATGTATTTACCTATATTTTTAAAAGAGGAACAAGCAGAAAACTCGTTCCTCTTTTTGAAAACAGCAAAACTGCCCGACTAATGACCTGCCAGTTCCAACAGTTCCATAATTTCCTCACGTCCGAGCTTGGTCGACATTTCTGTACCTTCAAGCAAGGCGTCGGCAAGAGATTTCTTGGTTGAGTGCAGTTTTAAAATTTTATCCTCAACAGTGCCTTTTGCGATCAAACGGTAGACCGTAACCTGTCGTTGTTGTCCTATGCGGTAGGCACGATCGCTTGCCTGCTCTTCAATGGCAGGATTCCACCAAGGATCAAGGTGAATGACGTAGTCTGCCGCCGTCAGATTCAAACCGGTGCCACCGGCTTTTAAACTGATGAGAAACAGAGGCATGGTACCTTCATCGAATTTTTCCACAAGTTTCATACGTTCTTTTGAAGACATGGAACCGTCAAGATATAGATATTCGATATTCTTTTTATCAAGCTCGCGTTTGATGATGGCAAGATGCGAGGTAAATTGGCTGAAAACTAATGCACGGTGGTTGTTCTCTATAAGCTCGTCAACCAAGTTTAAGAATGCTTCTGTTTTGGATGAACGTACCGTAAGTTTGCTGTCGATAAGTTCCATTGAACAGGCGGCCTGACGCAACTTGGTTAAAGCAGCCAAAGCCTGGACAGGATTGATTACGCCGTCTTGCAATGAAGAAGCCGTTTCTTCTCTTATATGATCATATAAGGCTTTTTCTTCATCAGAGAGTTCTACCTCTATGGTGATCTCGGTTTTGTCAGGCAGTTCGCTTAATACATCCGCTTTGGTGCGCCTTAAAATGAAAGGCGAGACTATACGTTTTAGCAAACGTTGTTGTTGAGTGTCGTGATCTCGTTCTACCGGAAGCACGAAACGATCTGAGAAGGAGTTAAAGCTTCCCAAAAGTCCCGGAACTGCAATTTCAAATAAAGACCAAATTTCAGTCAGGTGATTTTGCAAAGGTGTGCCCGTGAGCATGATCCTGAAGTCGGCGTTTAACTGAGCACAGCTTTTGAAAGCTTTGGTATCGCGATTTTTGATGTTATGAGCTTCATCAAAAACTGCGGTGGCAAATGCTTTTTCGCTCAATTCTTTAATTTCTTCTGAAACTACGCCGTAGGTCACAAGCAGTACACTGTTTTTTGCCGCTTTCTGGATTTGCTTTGAACGTTCTGCTTCAAAATTTAAGATAACAGGTTTTAAAGACGGAGCAAAACGATTCAATTCATTCTTCCAATTGATAAGCAATGCCGCAGGAACTACTACCAACTGCGCTCCTAATGAAGCTCTGGCCAAAAGCACGCTGATAGTTTGCACGGTCTTGCCAAGTCCCATATCGTCGGCAAGTACGGCTCCGGCTCCCCAGGATGCAAGTTTCATCATCCATTCAAAACCTTCTTCCTGATAATCACGCAATGAGGCGTTGAGTTTTTTTGGTATTGAAGGTGAGATGGTTGAAGCCTGCTCTATGCGTTTTTTCAAATCCTTATATTGTTTGTCGGCTTTGATATCAGATCCGTTTTTCTCAAGTTCGTCTAAAACTCCTGAGTTAAAGCGGGAAATTTTAACTTTTTTGGCATCAGCAGAAGCCATCTTGTCAAGTAACGAGATTTGCTTCTTAAGTTTTTCGGTCAAAGCCATATATTCATTGTTTCCTAAGGAAATGAATGAACCTTGGCTATGACGGACAAGACGCATGAGTTCTGCAACCTGCATCTTGGTGTTGTCATCGATTTTCACCTCTCCTGAGACTTCAAACCAAGAACCCATACTGCGTACGGAAAGCTTTAAGGTAGGGAAGTCAAGCGGCGGCTTTGAAACTTTGAATTTTTCTCCTTCAGGCCATTGAACGGTACAAAGTTTGTTGTCTCGCACCAGATCCAACATATGCAGACATTGTTCGGTATCCATGATCCATAAGTTGCGATCTTCACGACATTCGTCAAGCGGAGTCAATATTTCTTCAAGAGCAGAGAAATTCTGTTTTTCGCCCTTCAAATCTCGATGAATTTGAACGTTGGCTCCGTCTACTACCGTAGCGATAAATTCCTGTCCTACTCCAGGTTCGCAGGTAAGTTTTGATCCTTCTGCAGGGTGTATAACGGTATGTGCTTCAAAAGAGCCAGCTGACGGTTGTGTAAGTTGCAAAAGTATGTGCGAGTTGCCTGCAATCTTTTTTAATTTATCAGACGATTTTAAAAGATCGCTCATAACCGGCATTTTTGAGGAAATGGTCTCTAACAGCACGGTCAGTTTATTTTTTGCAGCGTCAGGCATTTCGCCTATCTTTCTTAACTCTGACAATATTCTTTGCTGATCTGCAGTCAGTTCGTAAACCGTAACTTTGCCGTCACTGGGTTCTTCAATCATCCACACAGGAAGCTTTTCCTGAGGATCTTCGGGCATGAGTTTGTCTACATTGGTAATGATGACAAATTTTTTATTCTTTACCTGTACCGAGAGTTGTACGGCACCTTTGACTACCTCCAAAGGAGTGTTGGTTGAGGCATCGTATACGTATGGATAACCTATAAGTTCCGAGGCAGCCAAAGGACCTGACAGGGTGTAATTAGTGATGAGTCGGCGGTTCCAATGCTGATAAGAATTTACCTCTATGCGTGCGGCAACTGCAAGATCCGTAGGAGTCATGGAAGGAAGATGTGCTTCTTTAAAATGTTGCAGTTTAACCTCGCGTCCTTTGTTCCAGGTCTCTCCGCCGTTGCGACTGTGTTGAAAACGTATGGAGAAATCAGGATCGCTACAAGCACGGTTTTCTTCTTCGTCTTTTTGGTGGAAGGTCAGGTAATAAGCATAGCGATCAAGATTTTGAACAGCTTTTTTCCCTGGCAAGGTAGAACCGTTTTGTGTTTCATATTCCAAAACTTTATCGATGAGCCTTTCCCATTCTGGTTTTTCTTTGGTAAAGGTAATGAGCGGCTTCATCTTGAGTCTCTTTTCAAGAGTATAAAGCATTGGCGAATCAGGCGATGTTACGGCAAGAAAGGTCTGGAAAAATACTGGGTATAATTCGCCGGTCTGAGTACATTTTTGTAAAGTCTGAGAGTCCAGACGTGTATCACAATTAAGAGTTTTTGCATGTAAGCCGTAACGTATGCTTTCATACATTAAAATTTGTAAAGGAGTGTTGAGGGTGTTGCTTGAAGCTTTTTCTATAAAGGGGTTAACGTAATCTGCTGGATCTTTTTCCTCGGCCAAAGCACAGAAAATGGTCAGCAGGGCATTCTCGAAATAATCATTATTTTTATCTTTTAAAATTGCTGAAATGCTTTTTGCATTTGCAGGAGCCATGCGTGCTGAATATAAAAAGAGTCCGTAAAGCCAATTTTCATAATCTCTCCAGAAAAAACGCTCGGAACTGCTGGCACGATCTTGCTCATTTTTTTGCAAGGTAAGCGCTTTGCGCATAAGCTTGACTGCATCCGCAGCTTTCCCGTCCTGGTATGCCGAAAATGCAAGCAGGATGAAATGTTCGACGACTCCATCAGGAATTAGCTCGATAAATTTTTGCACGTTTCCTTCATAGAAGAATTCCTGCATCAGTATCCAAGAATTGAAAATTTTGTACTGTTCGGAATCTTTGACTTTTGCAAAACCTTTTAAAAGTTTCTGGGCAAGTACGGCGGGAATGGCGCTATATGCGAAACTACTGCAGTTTTCAAGAACGGTTTTTAGGGTTAACGTTGAGCAAGTGTTAAAAAAGTCATTATATTCAGGACTTTTTAACATCATTGAGATAAAAAGCGGTTTAAATTCTGTTGCGGATGTCTGAGGATCATCAGTGAAATCTTCATCATCTTTAAGTGATTTGGGGCGCAAAGTATTTGAAATTTTACCTTTGGTAATGATCCTCTTTAGCATCCATGCATATTCACTGTCTTTAAATCGCTGTGTATCTTGTAAGCCGGTTTTACTGGCACCCTTGGCCCATGCTTTTTTAAGTTCGGCATCGTTGAATATGGAGCAATCTCCGTTTAACGATTCAAGAGCGTTTAGCATTTTTATAGGTTGAAAATTGGCAGTTTGGGTAAAACTGCGAATAAAATTGTAAAAATGATCGCCGCTTACTCCTTTTTCAGTAAAGGTTAGGTACAAGTCTTCGGTGAGCCAGTTATTTGAACGTATGTAAGACCATAAACATGTGCATTCTGGTCTGCTTAACCCGTAGTATCTGAAAGTAGCATTAATTACTTCGGGATAAAGACGGTAATGGCAGCAGATCAATCCCAATATGCATTTTTTATATACAGAATTGAGTTTTTCAAAAGGGGTTGAGTTGAAAACTGTTTTTTTAGGGGAAGCTGCAGGCATAGTCTTATAAAAAAATTAGAAAATTTCGATTTTTGATATTTGAGAATTATCAGAATCTTTTGATTCTAGCACGTCAAAAGGCATAAGTTTTTTCTAAGTGAGCTATATATAGGAATAGAAAACAAAAAAAGCTGTATCCCCCATTTTCTCTGTTTTTTTGCAAAAAAAGTTGCACTCTCCGTTAAAATAACGACAAATTTGCCAAGACCAAAGGATCTTCGATGCTTGAATCGCTGTTTTTCGTGCTCGTGGTGTTGTTGTTGTTGCTTTCAACTCTGGACCTTTTTGTAGGAGTCAGTAACGACGCAGCCAATTTCCTAAATTCTGCCGTGGGTACGCGCATCGCGCCTTTGGCCGTGATCATAGGAGTAGCCTCCTGCGGAGTGCTTATAGGAGCCACGTCTTCATCCGGAATGATGGAAATTGCCAGAAAAGGCATGTTCTACCCGGAAATGTTTACCTACAAAGAGATCATGATCATCTTCGCCTCGGTGATGATCAGTGATGTTCTGCTTTTAAATGCATTCAATTCACTGGGCTTGCCCACCTCTACCACTGTTTCCATTATCTTTGAGCTTTTGGGGGCGGCATTTTTAGCTTCGGTGTTTAAGGTTTATTCAGATCAAGGCGGTATGGCAGGCGTCTTGGCTTATATCAAACTGGATAAAACCGCAGCTATAGTTTCCGGAATTTTATTGTCCGTAGTTATAGCTTTTTTTGCCGGAATGGTGGTGCAATTTATTGCAAGGATTTTATTCAGTTTCCGTTTTGAGCATTCGACAAAACTTTTAGGCGGATTTTTTACCGGAGTATCGCTTACTGCCATCGGTTATTTTCTGCTTATAAAAGGTGCTCACGGCGCGTCCTTTATGAAACCTGAGTATTTAGACTGGATGGATGCCAATCTGCAGATGATCATGTGGGGGATGTTCGCCTTCTTCTTTATCATAGGTCAGTTGATGGCACTGGCAGGACTTAATATTTTCCGTTTCATTGTGTTGTCAGGTACTTTCGCTCTGGCATTCTCTTTTGCCGGCAATGATTTGGTAAATTTCGTAGGTGTACCCTTAGCTGCTTTGGACAGTTACGAGCTGTGGAGAGCATCTTCAGAGAGCGCTTCACGGTTTTTTATGGACGGTTTGAACCTGTCTAGCAGAACTGATACCGTTTGGCTTTTTGCAGCAGGCGTAGTCATGAGCATTACGCTTTTTGTCTCCAAAAAAGCCCGTCATGTGGTCCAGACTACGGTGAATCTTTCCTCAAGTACCTCAGGTGAGCATGAACAGTTCGGCGCTTCAACCATGGGCCGTATCATCACCCGTATGGGACTTATGGTTTCGCGCATGGTTTACAGATCAGTGCCGCGTCCATTGCTGGCGCTTATTGCCAAACGTTACCGTCGCGCACCGGTAAAAAAAGGTACGTTGCCAATGCCTTTTGATTACGTGCGTGCCAGCATCAATTTGGTTGTTGCCTCAGCACTCATTTCCGTGGCTACCTCGATGAAACTGCCGCTTTCAACTACTTATGTTACTTTCATGGTGGCTATGGGATCGTCGTTTGCAGACGGTGCTTGGGACAGAGAAAGTGCCGTATTCAGAATTTCAGGTGTGATCACCGTGGTCGCCGGCTGGTTCTTAACCGGTTTTTGTGCATTTACCTGTGCATCCGTCGTTTGTTCAGTTAATTTCTTCACCGAAGGCGTGAGCGTATTTGTACTCATCCCGCTAATTTTTGTCCTGATCATTTATACGAACTTTATTAGAAAGAGCCGTCATGACGAAGCAACTTCAATTTTGAAGTCCCGCAATGACGAAGGAATTTTGCAGGCAGTGTGCCGCAGTGTGCCGCAGTATTTTGATCAGGAACTGGAAACCATACGCAGAACCATGGCGGCCTTTTTTGAGGATAATGAACTTGCTTTGCGTCGTGCTCGTAACAAAGCTTCAAATATTCAGGAAGATATTTCTGAAAATCGCGGAGCCTATTATTCTTTGGCTCAGTCAAGCTACAGCGGATCGCTGACACGTCAAAAAGATGCTGATAAAAGTACTGTAGATGCAAAATTCTTCTTCTATTTGGTTTTTTCAAATTTGCGCGAAGCGGCAAAATCCGTGCATTACGCCACCGATCAGGCGGTAAATCACGTAGCCAACCGCCATACCATTTTCGGCGGAGATATGAAGAATTCTCTTGAGGAACTGTTGTCCCGTCTTGAGCGTATCAGTACCGACGTGCATGCAATCGGAGCCGATCCCAGTGCCGTTAATGTTGAAAGTTTGGCAAAACATGCCAAAAAATTAAATCGTGATATCGATAAATGCCAGATGGCTTTGGTATCCATCATCGGTCGCGAGCGTGTTTCCATGCATTCTTCTGAGATGTATTTAACCTTCTTGCAACAGTTGCGTGATTTCGTCAGCCGTTATACGGCTGTCGGCATGCAGGAGCGTGCATTGGCAGAGCTTGTGGCTGGAAACTGCGTGATGACTCCGGTTGAAGAGCCGCATTTTGAAGAAGGTGCATTGAGTCCTAGGGATCAGGACGATGATGATGAAGAACTTAATAAACAGGCTTTAAAAGAGTCGAAAACGGTTAATCCTAAAAAAGATCAACCTGTTATTGAAGAGCCCACTCAGGTTGTAACGCCGGTAAAGTTACCTAAGCCTCCTTCGTATTAAGCATTCAATAACGCTGAAAAAGCAGGACGGAATTAAAAAACTCAGTCCTGCTTTTTTGATGATTTCACGTTTGATTAAAAAAGATCAGGCTGAAACCGTCATCGATCAGTAAATTTTATTAATTTTCCAATCAAGACTTTTTATGCCTTTAGAAAAACATTTTTAGTCGCTGATTGTCAAACTCGAATGTTCGGAAATGTGATCTGAGGATCACGGCTATAATTCTTATGTATAAA
>JALEXT010000005.1 GCA_022779845.1 Succinatimonas sp. | reverse complement strand
CTCGGCTGTGATCAATACAGGATGCGCAGGAGCTCTTGCGCCAGATCTTAAAATAGGCGATATGGTGATCTCCTCTAAGGCTGCTTACCACGACGCTGATCTGACCGCATTCGGCTACAGCAAAGGTCAAATGGCAGGACATGATCTTTATTTCAACGCAGATTCGGAACTTATGGCAAAGGCTGAAATTGCTGCAGGAAATCTTCCTGAACTCAAAGGCAAAATCAAAACCGGGCTCATTGTCTCAGGGGATCAGTTCATCAACACAAGTACTCAAAAAAAATCCGTAGTACAACTTTTTCCCGATGCCAAAGTCTGTGAGATGGAAGGAGCATCCATTGCTCACATTTGCCATGATTGCGGCGTCCCTTTCCTTATTGTAAGAGCAGTCTCAGATGAAGCCTCAGAAGGTGTCACCGTAGCCTACGATGAGTTTATGCCTATGGCTGCGGCCTTAAGTGCCAAACTTGTTACCGCCCTGCTGCCGTTGCTGTAGTCATCAACATGAATGAAATGGAAACTCTGCTTCAAGGAATGCAAGCAAACGCATTCGGATCTCGCGATCTCTTCGCGTTGCTTGATCACAGTGCCGTAGTACTGCTGATAGCCGTATTGGCAGAGCTTATCATTCCTATTCCTTCTTCTTTAAGGCTTTCTCGCCTCAAACCTCTGCTGAAGGTTTTGGCAGCCAGAGTAAACCGTGATAATAACAGTTCCTCACAAAAGATCTTTGCCGGGATCATGTTACCCACGGTAGTACTGTTGACGGCTTGGGCCTTAACCGTACTCATTCATGCTTGTACCGGTTTTGACAACCTGCTTGCGCTCTTTATTCTGCCTTTGCTTTTGGATTCTAAAAATACGCTGGATGCCGTTTGGCAGACAAGTTATCTCTTACGCCACGATGAAAAAAACAAGGCTCGTAAAGTCATAGCAAGAAAACTTGAGAGGGAGTGCGACAAACTCTCTTACATGGGAATATCCAAAGCTTGTTGCGAATATGCATCCATGGCTTTGTCCTGCACCTGGTTTGCCGTGATCGTTTGGTACCTTATTGCAGGTCTTGAGGGAGCAGTGATCATGCAATTGGTAGCCATAATGGATCAAGCCTTTTCCTCAAAAAAACATCTGCAAAATAAAGAATTTGCATCCGGGATCAGAAGACTTGAACAATTCATGCTGGCACCTGTTGCCGCAATGCTGCTGCTTATGTCTTTTATCTCGCTCTCGCCCGTTGCCGCCTTACGCGGTGCCATAGGCGGAGTAGATTCTCACCCTGCTGCCATGAGCGGATTTATTCAAGGGTGTCTGGGCGGAGGATGTGATCTTGCGTTAGGCGGTCCACGTTGCTATCGAGGACAGATAGTAAGACTGCCGCGTATAGGAGGAGAGAGACAACCTGATGCCTCATCTCCCATGCAAATAGCCAGAAAAATACGCCGTTGCGGGATCTTTTTATGCGTGATCGCTTCGGTGATCTCTTGCCTGCTTATATGAGACGCTTACACTAGCGCTCCGCATCTTCAACAGACAAAGTGTTGTAGTGCATTAAAAAGTCGTCAGTTTTTGCGTTAAAAAGTCTACAGTTGCAAGGCTCCTTTGCGTTTAATTTTCGGCAGTTTGTTTTCAGAGTCTTTCCGTAATTTTTTGCGTTTATCGCTCGTCATTTCTTTATTTTGCTTTTCTATTTTTCCTGCTCTCTGCGTTAATTTTCGTTAACTCCAAGTGTAATTTCTGCAATGCATCAATCCTGATGCTTTTCACTAGGAGCTTATATGCTTACCATCCATCAAACGCAGCAAATCTTGCGTTTACATCAAGAGGGGTTGGCAATCAGCGCAATCGCAAGAGAGGTTGGCGTAAGCCGCGACAGCGTACGCAAATATATTGCTGATCCGGGGGCCGATATTAAGATCAAGTTTAAGCAGCATCGTCGTTCCAAGCTTAACTCCGTTCCTAAAGATCAGCTCAAAACACTGTTTGAAAAGAGCGGCGGCAACTGCGTTGTCTGTGCCAGACTTCTATCCGGCCCTGAATATGGGATCAAAATCGATCAAAGCACTGTTTACCGCTATATTTCATCTCACTATCCTGATTTGAAGACTGCGAAAAAGCCTGTTA
>JALEXT010000191.1 GCA_022779845.1 Succinatimonas sp. | reverse complement strand
CTGGCAACATGTTTTGTCATTGAAAAGTTTAAGCTGTTCGGTTACGGAGCGTCCATGCCTGAAAGCGTGTATCAGGTACTGAAAACGCAAGATAAAAATAATTTACACACATTTTCTCGCCGTGATAAGTTGAACCTCTTTATTCAAGGAATGTGCTTTGTTTGGCTGATAGTCGCACTTGCTTTTCATTTGGCATCGGTAGGACTGATAGGCTTGTCGGTGATCATAGTGGCTGCTTCTTTGTGCGGAAAAACCTCTGAAGAGGAATTAGGCGGAGCATTTAAGGAATCTATGCCATTTTGTGCATTATTATGCGTTTTCTTTACGGTCGTTTGCGTGATCTCACATAACAAGCTTTTTGATCCCATTATTGAAGCCGTACTTAATGCCCCTGAAGAATATCATATTCCGATCATTTATCTTGCCAATGGCATCATTTCCGCAGTTTCTGACAATGTCTTCGTAGCCACCATCTATATAGAACAGCTTAAGAACGCATTTGACGCTGGAGCTGTCACCGCAGAGCATTTTAATGAGCTGGCGATTGCAATCAATGCAGGCACCAATCTGCCATCCGTTGCAACTCCTAACGGACAATCAGCCTTCCTCTTTCTTTTAACTTCAAGCATTGCACCATTGATTAAATTACCCTATTTTAAAATGATGTGGATGGCTGTTCCCTACACCATTGTTTTGACATTAGTCGGATTATTTTGTGTATGGTTTTTGGTTCCCGACGTTTCTGCTTTTTTCCTCGATAAAGGATGGATAGCATTGATTTGCTAAACAGTCTGAAAGGCAAATCTTTCAGAAGAAAGCGGAGTTATGAATTAACTTCGCTTTTTTGCAAAAAAGTTGCATTTTAAGATATAAAAGATGCGATTTTGAAAAAAAACATAGCAAAAACATCTAGTAGCTTTCACAAATAATTTATTATTAGCTTTAATTTGCAACATTCAGCACAGTTTTTACCGCCGCCAGCAATGCTATAATCTTTCTGGATTATTAAATAAGTCAAAAAATCTTTAAAAATCAATTAACTATATAAAACCAATAAAGTAACAAACTTTTTTTTCTGTATTTAATTGATTTAAAAGAATTTTTAACTGCTAAACATAAAGACCAACGTTACAGAAGGACAATTCGAATATATGACTTTGCCGGGTTCAATCACGGTGGGAAAGGCACTGGGGCTAAATTTCATGGGCTCCGCCTCCACCTGGTATAAGCTGCTTATCTTGGCTTTTCTGATCATCAATCCCATCCTTTTTTATATCAATCCTTTCGTAGCAGGATGGACATTGGTAGCCGAATTTATCTTTACGCTGGCCATGGCCCTCGAATGCTATCCTTTGCAACCGGGCGGACTGCTGGCTTTCGAAGCCTGCGTCATCGGCATGTGCACCATGGACGGAGTCAAACATGAACTCATCGCCAATATAGATGTGATCTTGTTGCTGATGTTCATGTTAGGCGGTATTCATTTTGTCCGAGATTTCTTGCTTTTCATCTTCACAAAAATCTTGGTAAAAGTTCGCAACGGTATTTTAATCGCCTTCCTCTTCTGCTTCGTCTCTGGCACCTTGGCAGCATTCGTCGATGCGCTTACGGTACTTGCCGTTATCATTTCAATTTGCATGGGATTGTATTCCGTATATCACTCTCATCTTTGCGGTGATGCGGCCACCTCAAGACTCTCTGACGACAGCTTTATCCCTGAAGATAAGAAAGCCGATTTGGAACAGTTCAGAGCATTCCTTCGCGCGTTGCTTATGAACGCAGCAGTCGGAACCACCATAGGCGGTATGGCTACTTTGGTCGGACAGCCTCAGAATTTGGTTGTAGGTCAGGTATGCGGTTGGAATTTCATGGAATTCTTGATCCGCATGGCTCCGGTATCTCTTCCGGTTATGATTTTTGGTTACAGCACCTGTCTGTTGCTTGAGAAATTCAAGCTCTTCGGTTTCGGTGCCGAAATGCCTCAATCTGTTTATGAAGTACTGGCAGAACGTGATCGCATCTCTACCCAGAGCCTCAGCTCCCGTGACAAACTGCGTTTGGTAATTCAGGCTTGTTGCTGTGTCTGGCTGGTTGTAGCTTTGGCTTTCCATTTTGCAGCAGTCGGACTCATCGGTTTGTCAATCATCGTATTGGCCACTACTTTCTGCGGTGTTACTACCGAAGAAGAAGTCGGTAAGGCCTTTACCGAATCCATGCCGTTTTGCGCTTTACTGTGCGTGTTCTTTTGCATTGTTACCATCATTGCACAGCAGGATCTGTTCCGTCCTTTCATTGAATGGGTTTTCTCCATTCCCAAAGACACGCAGATCCCGGTGTTCTACTTGGCAAACGGTATAATTTCGGCAGTATCTGACAATGTGTATGTTGCTACGATTTACATCGAACAGGTACATGACGCATTGCTCGATAAGATCATTACCCCGGATCACTACAATG
>JALEXT010000189.1 GCA_022779845.1 Succinatimonas sp. | reverse complement strand
GTGGCAACCTTACCGTTATGATCGATATAACGCACGGCGGCAAGTCCCTGATCATTTAAAGCCTTAAGCTGTTTGTCGTTTGCAAATTCGGCTCTGCCTTCACCGTGTGAAACCACGATAGGCATTCTCGACCCCTGCATTCCGGCAAACAACACCGAAGGACTGCGCTGAATTTCGACTTCAACGAAACGGGCCTCAAAACGCTCGGAAAGGTTGGTCACAAAACGCGGCCAGTTCTCAGCCCCGGGGATCAAATCCTTAAGCGACGAAAGCATCTGACAGCCGTTGCACACGCCTAAGGCGAAAGTATCTTTGCGATTGAAGAATTTTGAGAATTCTTCAGCTCCGCGACCTGAAAACAACACGGATTTAGCCCAGCCTTCACCGGCACCCAGCACGTCGCCGTAAGAGAAGCCGCCGCAGGCTGCAAAGCCCTTGACGTCATCAAACTTGAAACGTCCGGTGAGTACGTCGCTCATATGCACGTCCACACAGGTAAAGCCGGCTCTGTCAAAAGCCGCCGCCATCTCGCCTTGTGAATTGACGCCTTCTTCACGCAGTATGGCCACCTTGGGCTTGATACCGGTACAAATAAAGGGGGCGGCCACATCTTCATTAACATTGAAGGAAAGATCGGCAAACAAACCTTTGTCGTGCTCGTCCTGTTTGCCTTCAAACTCTTCTTTGGCACACTGAGGATTATCGCGCAGTGACTGCATGCGATAAGTAGTCTCGCCCCAAACGGTTCTGAAGTAAGTACGGGGACGATTGATCACATCCTCACCGTCACGCACGAACACGATGCGATCATCTGCATTCAGGCTGCCGATGTCAAAAGAGCAATTGGCAAGGCCGTGACCTGACAGGATGTTGAGCACGGTTTCGGCATCTTCAGCACGTACCTGCATTACGGCACCGGGCTCTTCGTTAAAGAGCACGGCCAAATCATCCTGACCTAACTGACTGATGTCGGCGGTGACACCGCAATGGCCGGCAAAACTCATCTCACAGAGGGTGACGAACAGACCGCCGTCTGAAATATCGTGATAAGCCAAAAGCTTGTCATGTTCATTTAGGAACTGAACAGAATCGAAAAGTCCCTTAAGACGTGCTGGCTGGTCAAGATCAGCGCATTTGTCGCCAAGCTGTCTGTAAACTTGGGTAAGTGCAGATCCGCCTAAACGGTTGCGGCGATCTCCCAAATCCACATAAATAAGACGGGTTTCGCCTTTATCGGTACGCAACTGCGGAGTAAGAGTCTTTCTTATATCCTTAACGCGGGCAAAGGCGGAAATTACCAAAGACACCGGAGAGGTTACCGATTTTTCCTTGCCGTCTTCCTGCCAGGTAGTACGCATGGACATGGAGTCTTTACCCACGGGAGTTGAAATTCCCAAAGCCGGGCACAACTCTTCGCCCAAAGTCTTTACCGCCTGATAAAGTCCGGCATCATCACCCGGATGACCGTTAGGAGACATCCAGTTTGCAGAAAGTTTGATACGGTTGATTTCGCCTATGTCGGCTGCTGCAATGTTGGTGATTGCCTCGGCTATGGCAAGACGTACCGATGCGGCATGATCAAGCAGGGCCACCTGAGGACGTTCGCCTATGGCTCCGGCCTCGCCGTTGTAACTGTCGTATGAAGCTGCAGTCACGCCGACGTCCGCTACCGGCACCTGCCAGGGGCCTACCATCTGATCACGCGCTACCAATCCGGTAACCGAACGATCGCCTATGGTAATAAGGAAAGTCTTCTCTGCAACTGAAGGCAGACGCAACACGCGTTCACAAGCTTCGCTGACGTCAATTCCCGAAGTATCGAAAGTCTTTGAATGATGTTTGGCACTCTTGACGTTCTTGATAACACGCGGAGGTTTGCCAAGCAGAATGTCCAAAGGCAAATCGATGGGAGTGTTGTCAAAATATTCATCATGCAAGACCACGCGACGCTCGGCAGTGGCAGTACCTATGATGGCGTACTGAGCACGCTCGCGGCGGCAGAAGTTTTCAAAGACTTCAAGCTTGTCAGGCATCACGGCAAGTACATAGCGCTCTTGGGATTCGTTGCACCAAATCTGCAGAGGAGACATGCCGGGCTCATCGTTGGGAATACGGCGCAATTCGAATTTGCCGCCGACTCCGCCGTCAGCCACGAGCTCGGGCATGGCATTTGAAAGTCCGCCTGCTCCCACGTCATGAATGAACATGATGGGGTTATCCTCACCAAGCTCCCAACAACTGTCTATGACTTCCTGACAACGACGCTGCATCTCAGGGTTACCGCGCTGCACCGAAGCAAAGTCGAGGCTCTCTGAAGAAGCGCCGGAATTCATCGAAGAAGCAGCGCCGCCGCCTAAACCTATGTTCATGGCAGGGCCGCCCAAAACTATGAGTTTGGCACCAGGATCAATGTGATCTTTGTGAATATGCTCACGACGAATGTTGCCCCAGCCGCCTGCAAGCATGATGGGCTTGTGGTAACCGCGTACTTCACGGCCGTTGAAACTGTCAACTTCCTCTTCGTAGGTTCTGAAGTAACCGCAAAGATTGGGACGGCCGAATTCGTTGTTAAACGATGCGGCGCCAAGCGGCCCTTCTATCATGATCTGCAAAGCAGAAGCCAGACGATCGGGTTTACCGAAATCATGTTCCCAAGGCTGTTCAAAACCCGGAATACGCAGATTTGACACGGTAAAGCCGCAAACGCCTGCTTTGGGCTTTGAGCCTATGCCGGTTGCACCTTCGTCACGGATCTCGCCGCCTGATCCCGTGGCTGCGCCAGGGAACGGCGAAATGGCGGTAGGATGGTTATGAGTCTCGACCTTCATGAGTATAGGCATGTCTTCTTCATGATAGGTATAGACGTGATCGGGATTGGGGAAGAAACGTCCTGCTTTGGAGCCTTCCATTACGGCCGCGTTGTCCTTATATGCAGACAGTACGTAATCAGGATGCTGCTCATTTGAATTGCGCACCATCTTAAAGAGCGATTTTTCCTGATGCACTCCGTCTATAGTCCAGTCGGCATTAAAGACTTTGTGACGGCAGTGCTCTGAATTCATCTGTCCGAACATGTAAAGTTCGACATCGGTAGGATCGCGTCCCAGGTCCTTAAAGCTGTCCATAAGATAGCTCATTTCAGGCTCTGAAAGAGCAAGTCCCAACTCCACGTTGGCACGGCGGATGGCCTCCATACCTTCGGTGGTCAGAGGAACGGTCTTAAAGGGTGCGGGAGTCTGGCGCTCAAACACGGCAGCCGCATCATCAAGAGATGAGAGCACGTTTTCCATCATGCGATCGTGGATCAAAGCGATGATGTTTTTTCGCTCCGCATCTGAGAAAGCATCACCTGCTGCTTTGATGTAATAAGCAATACCGCGCTCTAGGCGGCGGATTTTGGTTAAACCGCAGTTATGAGCGATGTCGGTTGCCTTTGATGACCAAGGAGAAATGGTACCAACGCGCGGGATCACCAAAAACAGCTCTCCGCTGTCGTCAGTTTTGACATCTTTTGGACCGTAAGTAAGGATCTTTGCCAATACTTCGTGCTCTTTTGAAGTAAGTTCCTCTGAGAGATCACAAAAATGAACGTAATGAGTGGTAACCGATGAGACTTTGAGGCCAGCCTTGACAAATTCCTGCTTGAGCTTGTCAAGTCTGAAATCTGATAAGGCACGTGAGCCGCGCATGATTTGCATAATGTGAATGTTCCCGCATACGATGATTGAACGGAAAAACTCCGCGAGCTGACGCCTGATTAAAGACTGATTTAAGACTGACGCGCGGAGACTGCCGGCCTAGATCCCGGCGGCCGCTATTTTAACACAGCCGCCGTACAAGTCGGTGCAAGATCATCACATCAGCGGCTTAAAGCACAAGTACCGATCAGATCCTACGGAATTTTCGGTCGTTTAATCGCTTAGAAAGCTTTTTGTTAGAATACAGCCATTAAATTTTGCAATGGGAGTAAAACCGTGCTATTTGGACTTACTTTGAACGAATTGCTTGAATCCGTAGGCATTTTGTTAGCCTGCGGACTGTTTGCCGGATTTTTTGCAGGACTCCTCGGCATAGGCGGCGGCGTTGTTTTCGTTCCCTGCTTTTACTTCATCTTTTACTACTTCTTTCAAGTTCCGGCAGATACAGCCATGGTGGTTGCCACCGGCACTTCGCTTTTATGCATGATCCCGACCTCGATCTCCGCGGCAAGATCCCAATACAAGCGCGGTAACATGAACACAGCCATCATAAAACAATGGGCCGTTGCCATGTTGGCAGGCGTAGCCGTAGGAACGGTAGTGGCAAAATTTTACGGCGGTGCCTGGCTTGCCATACTCTTTGGATCGGTAATGATAGTAAACAGCCTCAACATGCTATTTCGCGCCAAGGCCAAACCTGCTTTTGATACCCTGCCGGGACGCTCAGGACAAAACATCATCGCCTTTTGCATAGCCTGTTTCTCATCAATGCTCGGTATAGGCGGAGGAACTCTTACCGTACCGGTCTTAAACGCCTGCAGCGTAAAACCTCATACCTGCATAGGAACTTCCTCGGCAGTTTCGCTTTTCGTATGTGTTCCGGGAGCTTTGCTCATGATCCTGATGAATCTTTCGGCAACGCCTCAAGCAGCTCCCATAGGAACCTTGGGACTTGTCAACGTGCTTACCGCCGTATGCGTAGTCCCGATCTCGATCCTTTCAGCACCGCTCGGAGTACGCTTCGGCAAAAACATTTCTCCCGTTACGTTAAAACGCATCTTTGCTGTGGCCCTGTTCATAGTCAGCGCCCGCATGCTCGTTGAAGGGATCACCGGCTAAACGCATTCACTTGAGGATTTTCTTATGACAGCACAAATCATCGACGGCAAGGGCATAGCAAAAGAATTGCGCGCCTCTTTAAGAAAGGAAGTAGAGGCTTTTACCTCTCAGGGCAAACGCGCTCCCGGGCTTGCAGTTATTTTGGTAGGAGAGGATCCGGCTTCCCAGGTCTACGTGCGCAACAAACACAGAGCCTGCGAAGACGTCGGGATCAAAACCTTCTCCTATAACCTGCCGGCAACTACTACTCAACAGGAACTTTCAGCGCTTATCGCCAAACTTAATGCAGACGACGCAGTAGACGGGATCCTGGTACAGTTTCCTTTACCGGAAGGTCTTGACGAATCTTTGGTAGTCGAGGAGATCTCTGCATCAAAAGACGTTGACGGTTTTCACCCCTATAACGTCGGACGTCTGGTACAACGCATCCCTTATATCTGCGCCTGCACTCCGCACGGAGTGATGACACTGTTGCATCGTACTTTGGGCAACGATCTCAAAGGACAGAACGCCGTAGTCGTAGGCGCTTCCAATATAGTCGGACGCCCCATGACTCTTGAACTGCTGCTTGCAGGCTGCACGGTAAGCGTGACCCACCGCTTCAGCCGTCCTGAAGAACAAAAAGCCCTTATCAAGGCTGCCGATATCGTTGTCGTGGCGGTAGGCAAACCTAAATTCCTCGACGGCTCGCTGATAAAAGACGGAGCTACCGTCATCGATGTAGGGATCAACCGTCTGCCCGACGGTAAACTCTGCGGAGACGTAGATTTCGACGAGGCGTCAAAACACGCAGCTTTCATCACCCCCGTGCCCGGCGGAGTAGGTCCGATGACCGTGGCTACTTTGATGGAAAATACCGTCACTGCCTACAAGAGTCATCTTAAAATCTGAAAAAAAAGCCGGGATCTCCCGGCTTATTTGACTCAAAACAAGATCATTTCTTTGCAACCATATCGATAAGATCGTCAATTGCAACCACAGGATTTTGATCAGCCTTGTAATCGACTCCCGGAACTTCAAATCCGAAGAGCTCCAGGAACTGATGCTTGTAATCGTCGTAATCCCCGAGCTCACGCAGATTTTCGGTAGTGATCTCGCTCCAGCGTTTTTTAGTCTCTTCCTGCACCGCAGGATCGAGTTCCCAGCTGTCCATACGCAGTCTGCCTTCGGCATCAGTCTCGGCCTGATCGCCGTACAGTGAAGTATCAAACAGTCTGTAAATATGAGCTATCAAAGACTCGTAAGTACCTTTTTGGCGCATGACCTTAAAGAGCAAAGCCGTATACAGAGCCATCATGGGAATTGCAGACGAGGCCTGAGTCACTACGCACTTGAGCACGGTCACGCGGGCATCGCCGTGAATTGAAGCAAGACGCTCGCGATTGGCTTTGGCGGCACGATCCAAATCTTCTTTAGCTTTGCCCAAAGCACCGCCCCAATAGATGGGATGAGTAAGTTCGGCGCCGATGTAAGAATAGGCTACGGTTTTAAAACCTTCTGCCAAAACTCCGGCCTTATTCAAAGCGTCAATCCACAGTTCCCAATCCTGACCGCCCATAACTTTAACGGTATTTGCCACTTCTTCATCGGTAGCAGGTTCTATGGATGCCTCGATGATCTCGTTTTTATTGGTATCAACTGCAGTTGCGGTATAAGTTTTGCCTATGGGCTTTAATACCGAACGCACCACTTCACCGCTTCCTGGCATCTTGCGCACCGGAGCTGCAAGAGAATACACCAGCAGATCTATCTGCCCCAAATCTTCCTTGATGGTCTTGATAACCTGCTCACGGCACTCGTCTGAAAAAGCGTCGGCATTGATGTTTTTGGCATACAGCCCTTCTGCTTTGGCAAACTTGGTAAAGGCGGCGGTGTTATACCATCCGGCTGTTCCAGGACGTTTTTCACTGCCTGACTTTTCAAAGAAAACGCCCAAAGTTGCGGCATTCGATCCGAAAGCGGCACTGATGCGTGAAGCCAAACCGTAACCGGTGGAAGCCCCAATCACCAGTACTTTCTTGGGACCGTTGCTTATTTTTGGCTGAGACTTTACATACTCAATCTGACTTTTGACATTGGCCTCACACCCAGCAGGATGGGTGGTCACGCAGATAAAGCCGCGGGTTTTCGGTTCGATGATCATGTTTAAAACTCCTAAAATTTTTCTGCGACGGGCACAGATCTACGGGCGAAATTTTAACACAGTGCGTACTGACGAAAATGAAGAAAACCAAAACCCAGGCGGTATAATCCGAAGTTCGTAATTATTTTTAAACAAGACTTGCACTTTCGGAACCACAAAATACTTTTCCGATCGCACTTTTAATCAACCGGATAAAAAAGTTCAGACATGATCAAAAGTTTATTTAAATCCGCAGCCGCTTCTTTCTTGATAGCTTTTTGTACATGCACCAACGCTATTCCATCCTCCTCCAACCCGTTGCCGGGAGCCAACATGGGAATTGCCTACATGCTACCCGGAAGTGAGGGGGTCTACGGACAAAATTACGATGTCTACATGCACCCGGCTTCAACCCAAAAGATCCTCACCGCCCTTGCCGCTTATCTTTATCTCGGTACCGAATACCGCATACGTACGGCACTGATGCTTGATAAAAACGTGCTGAATCCTCAGGGTAAATTGAATATAAGTTCCGACGGTACCCTGCAGGGAAACATTGCCGTACGTTTTTCAGGCGATCCTACCCTGACCTCGGATAAATATTTAAAACTGCTTGATATGCTCAAAAAAGCGGGAGTCAAACGCGTCGCTGGCAAAGTGATCCTGGATTTAAGCCGTTTCGGCGGACGCAGCAGGGCCCAGGGATGGTCATGGGATGATCTGCCGGTATGTTTTACCGCTCCTGCGGCGGCGGCCATCATCAACCGCAACTGCGTCTTCGCACAGTTACAACCGCAGGGACAGGGAGTCATTGCCAAAGCCGTGATCCCTCAAAACTCTCCTGTAAGCATAGACTCTGAGGCCGTGGGAATTCCTGCCTCGTCATACGGCGGAGACTGCGAGCTTGAAGCCAATCTTTATCATGACAACGTTTACCGCATCTCAGGCTGCGTACCCATCCAAAAAGATAACAAACCCTGGCCTTTGTCTTTGTCGGTATCAGATCCTGAAAAATGGGGACTTGACTGGACTGCCATCACTTTAAAACGCCTGGGGATAACTTATTCAGGACTTGAAGTCTCGCACCGGCCGTTAAGCGGTTACTCAGATTACGTCTACATCGATTCTGCCAGCATGAAGGAATTGGTGCGTTACATGCTCTACAAATCCAATAATCTTTACGCCGATGCCATCATCAAAAACGTTGCCTATGAGTATTACCACGACAGCGCCACCTATTACCGCGCCGTTACTGCCATGCGCTCCATTTTGCAAAAATACGCAGGATTAAGTCTCGGTGATTCGTATCAGGTGGACGGTTCGGGGCTTTCTCCTCATAATCTCATCACACCGCACCAACTGCTTGAAGTGCTTAGATACATAAGTGTCAACGACGCAAAACTGCACCTTCTGGAGGTCATGCCGGTGGCCGCCAAATCAGGCACTTTGCAATGGCGCGGATCGGTTCATCAGGCACCGCTTGCAGGCAACGTAACTGCCAAAACCGGCACGCTTACCAATATTTCAAATCTTGCAGGAGTGATCACCACCAAATCAGGCAGCAGAGTTCCTTTCGTGATCTTTACCAATGCCATCTCACTGCCTCCTAAACAGCGTGATGCCGTCAAATATCATCGCATGGCCAATCCTGCTTTAGGATTTGAACGTTACGTGCTCGAACAGATTTATCAGGAAAAAGTCATGGGACGCGATTTTTAGCGGTAATAACTCCTGTTAAGCAAAAGCATGATCCGTACTTAAAAACCGTTGCGTAATTGCACGATAAAGGTGCTAATATCAAAGGCTCCAAAACCAAACTATTTAACGGGTATTTTTATGAAACTATTACAGAAATCACACAAGCTGGACAATGTGTGTTACGACATCAGAGGCCGCATTCATCAGGAAGCTCTGAGGATGGAAGAGGCCGGAGAAAGGATCTTAAAACTCAACATTGGCAACACCGCGGTTTTTGGTTTTGACGCGCCCGAAGAAGTTGTCAAAGACGTGATCCGTAATCTTCCCAACGCCTGCGGTTACTGTGAAAGCAACGGAATTTTCTCAGCCCGTAAAGCCATTGCTCAAAAATATCAGCAGGCAGGAATGAAACACGTCGACGTTGAAGACATCTTCATCGGCAACGGTGTTTCAGAACTCATCACCATGACCATGAACGCACTTTTGAACAACGGTGACGAAGTTCTGGTTCCGTCCCCTGATTACCCTCTTTGGACGGCCGGAGTAAACTTGGCAGGCGGAAAAGCCGTGCATTATATGTGCGACGAACAGTCAGGATGGCTGCCTGATCTTGCCGACATGGAGAAAAAGATCACCTCGCGTACCGTTGCCCTGGTACTCATCAATCCTAACAACCCCACCGGCGCGGTTTACCCCACTCCGGTTTTGCAGGAGATTGTTGAATTCGCCCGTCGTCACGATCTGGTGATCTGCGCCGACGAGATCTATGACAAGATCCTCTATGATGATGTGGCCCACCGCAGCATCGCCACTTTGGCAGACGATCTCACCGTACTTACCTATAACGGACTTTCGAAGGTATACCGCTCCTGCGGCTTCCGCATGGGCTGGGTTATGGTCACGGGCCAGGCAAAACGCAACAAAGGCTTTTTAGACGGCCTTAAGATGATGATGGCCATGCGTCTTTGCGCCAACGTTCCTTTGCAGTATGCCATTCAGACCGCATTGGGCGGCTATCAGAGCATCAACGAGCTTACCATCCCTGGCGGCAGACTGTATGTTCAGCGCGACGTCATGTACGAACGCTTAAACGCCATCCCCGGCATCAGCGTGGTTAAACCCCACGGTGCGCTTTACATGTTTCCCAAGCTCGACAAACGTTTTAACATCAAAGATGATCAGAAGTTTGCCATGGATCTGTTAAAGCAGGAAAAACTGCTCATAGTACAGGGTACCGGCTTTAACTGGCCCGAACCCAACCACTTCCGCGTGGTATTTCTGCCTCCTGTGGACGTTATCAACGACGCCTGTGATCGTCTTGAGCATTTCCTAAAAACTTACAAACAGTAAAAAAGCCTTAAAGACCGGTATTCTGCCGGTCTTTTTATTTTTTCCCTCTGCGTTCTTTACCGGAATTTCAAGGATCAAAACGCACTTAAGTCGCCGTCATCTTGCTTAGCTGAGCTTGCGTGTATAATACGGCGCAGTATTTTTGAACAATTTGTGTCCTTCTGAAAAGGAAACTACGGATACACCATGAGAACAACCTCCTATCTGCTTTCAACCTTGAAAGAAACTCCTGCCGAGGCCGTATTGGCCAGTCACCGTCTGATGCTGCGCGCAGGACTTATAAGACAAATCGGTCAGGGGCTTTATACCTGGCTTCCTCTGGGATTGCGCGTCTTAAGCAAGGCCACTGCCATCATCCGTGAGGAAATGGACAAAGCCGGCGCCTTGGAAATGATCATGCCCATAGTGCAGCCTGCCGATCTGTGGCGCGAATCTGGACGTTACGTACAGTACGGCCCGGAACTGTGCCGTTTTAAAGATCGCAAAAAAAATGAGTATGTGTTGGGACCTACCCACGAAGAAGTGATCACCTCCATCGCCCGTCGTGAAATCAAAAGTGCAAGACAGTTGCCGGTAAACCTTTATCAGTTCCAGTGGAAATTCCGTGACGAGATCCGCCCGCGTTTCGGGGTGATGCGCAGCCGCGAATTCTTAATGAAAGACGGTTATTCCTTTGACACCGACGTCGAAGGATTAGGCAAATCCTATCAGGCTATGTACGACGCCTACAGCAGAGCCTTTACCCGCATGGGACTTAATTTCCGTCCCGTACAGGCCGATACCGGCTCCATAGGAGGATATAAATCCCACGAGTTTCAGGTATTGGCAGACGCAGGAGAGGATCTCATCGCCTACTCAGACGGCTCCGATTACGCAGCCAACATTGAAAAAGCCGAATGTCTGGTGCCACAGGGCGAACGCGAAGCGGCAAAAGATGCTTACTCGGAAGTTCCTACTCCCGGCGCCCATACCGTCGACGAAGCCTGCCAAGCCGTGGGAGTCGCTACTAAAAAGATGCTCAAGAGTCTCGTGATCCACGGGCGCAAACTTGAAGACGGCAGCAACGAACTCGTGATGATCTGTCTTTGCGGCAATCAGGAATTAAACGAAATCAAAGCCTCCAAGATCGAAGGCATAGCCAATCCGATTGAATTTGCCTCCGACGAAGAAATTCAGAAATTTACGGGAGCGCATCCAGGTTCTTTGGGGCCCGTGGGATTCAAAGGACGCATTTTGGTAGATCGCGATGCCGATCGCATGGGCAATTTTGCCTGCGGAGCCAACCGCGACGGATACCACCTTATCAACGTCAACTGGGACAGAGACGTTCCCAAATACGAAGTCTTCGACCTGCGTAACGTCGAAGAAGGCGATTTAAGCCCTGACGGTCACGGCAAACTGCACTTATGCCGCGGTATTGAGGTAGGCCACGTCTTCATGCTCGGTACCAAATATTCAGAAGCCATGCACTGCACCGTGACCGACGAAAACGGCAAGGAAGTTCCCATGATCATGGGATGCTACGGCATAGGAGTTACCCGTGTGATCGCCGCTGCCATCGAGCAAAGCCATGATGATCGCGGCATCATCTGGAACGAGGCGCTGGCTCCTTTTAAAGTAGCCATCGTTTCCGTACGTGCCGACAAGTCAGAAGCCGTACGCAATACTGCAGAAGAGCTTTATCAGAAACTCACCGCTGCCGGTATCGAAGTTCTGTATGACGATCGTGACGAACGCCCTGGCTTTAAATTTGCCGATATGGATCTCATCGGCATTCCTCATATCGTCACCATAGGCGATAAAGGTCTTTCCCAAGGCGTAATCGAATATAAGGATCGTCGCAGCGGTGAACGCGAAAACCTGCCGCTTGATCATATGTTCGACGCTCTTTGCGCTAAATTTGCAAAGAATAACTGATGCAAAGTTAAAAAAGATCCGCCGTCCCCGTACGGCGGTTCTTTTTAAATCTGCTTAAATCAATTTAAATCTGACTGTGCACTGATACGCCGACAGGACTTCTTATCCGGATCATGGAAAACAAAATCGATTTGACGGCCAAAACGCGTGAACTTGCGCAAAAATCCAAAGAGATCTCTGATATTGCTCTCAAAGGATGCTGCGCCGAAACTTACGAACTCATGACCGGGCTTTTAACCGAAGTCGTCTCACTCTCCCCGAAACTTTCAAAAGATTTTGTGCTGAGTTTAAATACGATCATAAAAGATCTGCTGGAGGCTCAGGAAAGAAACGATCTGCTGCGCATTTCTGACGATCTCGGTTATGAGCTTCCGTTTTTTTTAGAACAATCAATTCGTTAAAAAAAAATAAAAAAATTTAACCAAAGTTCTAAAAAATTTTACGCCGTTGACGTTATTAGAGATGTACAAGTAAGATCTGAAGAAAAGATCAGGCTGAGGTTAAACAAATGGCAATCGATATTCTCAATGACCGTAGCATGAATTCCTTAAAGGACACTCATGTGAACACCGTGCGCAATGCGACGGTCAGGAGCAATGCCGGAGCAGACTCTGCTTTTGGCAACAAAGCCTCGACCGATGCCGTGGATTTCACCTCCTCGGCTCAAGCCATGTCACGGGCTTTCTCTGTAGCTACTGCATCAGACGGTATAGATCAAAATAAAGTTGCAAAACTAAAAGCTGCCATCAACGACGGCAGTTATCAAATAGACTGCGACAGACTCGCCGGTAATATTTTATCCAGCGAAAGCGAATTGAACGCAGTTTTCAGCTGACTTTAACTTATACTCTGAAGACACCGATCTAAAGCAAATGAGATCGGTGTTTTTTTCTTTGTATGATCAGCTGCCGTCAGCAGGGATTTATGCCGAAGACACTCTTATTCATCTTTTTCTTCATGATGTTTTGACAACATGCGCTTGGGAACTTTTCTTCCCATCAGCTCGCTTTTTTCTCCGTTACCGAAGATATCGGCACAAAGCCTCATCACATACTCTCGTTCATGCTCGGGCAAACGCGCGGCAAATCCCATTTCAAGCGCCTTGCTTTCATCAAGCTTTGAACAGACGCTTAATAACGACGCTATTCTCAACAATACTCTGGTTGAAAAAGGAGCCGACAACGAAGGACGCCCTTCGTCAGGACATGAAGTTCTTCTTATTTCATTTGCAAGACGAACCAAATCGGAAATCCTGCTTTTTTTAAGTTGCGGGTTTGCCTTAGCTATGATCGCCTCCTCTACCTTGGCCTCAGGATACCCCAGCTCCACAAAACGCCAGCGATCCAAAAAAGCCTGATTAAGCTGTCTTGCTCCGTTATAAAATCCCATGGGATCTCCCATACCCTTGGTATTGGCCGTGGCTATCACCCTGAAATAAGGAGAAGGCTGCACTCTTTCGCCGAAATTCTGGGTAATGGTAAGCGCCCTGCCTTCAAGCACGTCGTTTAAAGCCGACAGTTCCCCGGGAGGCATAAGATCTATTTCGTTTAAGATTAAAATCTCACCAAGGCGCATGGCCCGTACCAAAGGACCGTATTCATATACCAACTCCCCCCGGCGCAAAGTTGCGTGTCCTATAAGATCGCAGGCTTCGGTACGGGCAGAAAGCGTCAGTTGTTCGACTCCCCATTTGAGCCTGGCCGCCGCCTGCAATGCCACGGAAGTTTTTCCGCATCCTGCAGGCCCGGAAAGAAACAGACAGTCATGCTGAGGACAGGCCAGATACAAAAGCAGCTGATTTAAAAGCGGCAGTTCAAAAATATAGTTTTCATCAACGGCCGGAATGCTTAAAGGATCCTGATCATTCGGGATCTGCATTACATCCACACACAAATGCTCGGCACGAAAAATTTTAGAAAGATTCACTTCAGGCATGGAAAATCTCCTCTCCTTTTTTTCCACCTCTCTCATCTGCAGGACTTATGCTCAAAGCATGGATCTCGGTGATCTCGGCCCTGCGCAAAAGTTTATCCACAAGATAGCGATGCCTTAATACCCCGCAAACTAAAAGCCAACGCCCGGGAACTATCAGGGAATTACATTCAAGAGCGGAAGTTGCAACCACTCCGTCTTGGATCACCACACGGTGAAATTCGGTATGCAACTGTTTTTGCATACCGATCTGATCACAGGTTTTAAGTGAAAAGCAGATCATGCGTCCGTTACGACTTCTTAAACGTTTTATTTTGTCGTAACTCTCAACGCAGCCAAACAGGATCACTTGATTGCACAGGCTTTCTGAGTAACGAAAAAGCTGCACTCTGCTGCCTGAAAAAAATTGAATTTTACTGTCTGATGACAAAGAAGATTGCGGTATGTTCATGGATGCTCCACCGATCTTTTAAAAATCCTTAAGCATCATCTTAAGTTTTAAAAGGCGGTACTTTTTCCACAAAAGGCGGATCTAACTTGCAGGCAGTGATCAAAACGGTGGAAAAGTTCCTTTGAGATAAAGGAAGCGATGTAAAAAAGGCTCCGAAAAGGGAGCCTTCTTTTAAGCTTTTATTTTCAAAGCACGAAAGGCAGAGCAAACAATCCCACGGCTACCAGACATGAAATTCCCACCACGACCGTCCATACTCTGAATTCGCGATCAAGATGTTCTTTCTCTTCTTTGGTAGGGATCTCGTCTGCTCCCGAGCTTTCCATATCCAAGGTAAATTCACCTGCCTTACCGTACTTGGCAGAGCAAATAAAATGAATGGCAAGCCCCAGGGCGCACCATACGGCACCGGTAATGAAAGCTTCGGTATCAAGCTCGCTCATCATATAAATATAGATAAGAGCGCTTAACGGAGCACCGACGGCAATCAACGGAGCCTTGTAAGTACGGGTAAGATCAGGATGATTCCTGCGCAGAGCATAGGCGGCCACTATGCCTATCACGTAATAAAAGAGATCGGCAAACAGGGAAAGCGAGGCGATATATATAAGCGAATTGGTGGTGATGAGCGCAATCGAGAGCACCCCCAGCGTGATCACGGCCACATAGGGAGTCTGATAACGTTTTGATACTACGGCAAAGACTTTCGGCATCGAACCGTCACGCGCCATGGTAAAAAGATAACGCGGAGGAGTGGCAATGGAGGCGTTTAAGGTGGAGAAATCACCGCCGAAGGCAATGCCGGCTGCCAGCAATATGAGCGGAAAGCCCAGGATCCCTGCAGATTTCATAGCTTCGGTAAAGGGAGCTGAAGCTGACGACAAATCGGCTATATGCTCGGCAGGAGTGATGCCTACCAAGAACCATTGGAACAGCGCATTGACTGCAAATACTACAAAAGGAGCCAAAAACAGCGCGCGCGGCAGGGTAATGCGGGGAAAACGGATCTCCTCACCCATGGCCACACAGGCTTCAAAACCAGCAAAGCACCACCAGATAAGACATACCGAGGACATGAACGAAACGTTGCCGTCTGCAGGCAGGAATTCAGGTGCCCGTACGAAATTAGGCAGACTGATGTTGGGGATCATGGTCAAAAACCAAATGAAGGCCACTCCCCAGAAGAAAAACATGAAAGCATTTTGCAATCTGCCGGTAAATTTAACCCCGAAAACATTAGCCGCTACAAATCCTGCGCACACTATTGAAGCCAAAGCGATGTCAGAAATTTCAAGATCGATACCGCAGGCTGCAAGCAGAGTCTTAAAGTAATAGCTAAATGCCAAAGCCTCGCCGCCTGTTACCGCCACCAAAGAAATGATGAAATTCCATCCTGCCAGCATACCGGCAGCACGCCCAAGACCAATTGAGGCAAACTGATAGGTACCTCCTGCATAGGGCAGAGCAGCTCCCATTTCCGCATACAAAAGCGCAGGATAAATACTGACTACCAAAGCTATCAGCGTAGCTAAGATCACCGAAGATCCGAGATCTCCTACCACATTGGATCCTACGGTAAAAAGACCGACGCCTATCACCGATCCTGCGGTGATGGTTATGGCCTCGCACAACCCGAAAGAGCGTTTTAATCCGCCGGAACTTTTAACTGCGGATGAATTTGATGTTGACTGCACGGAAAATTTCCTCTTAAGGCGCCGAACAGGGCGCGGAGTTTATTTGTTAAGAGCGTTGAAGCAATATTGGGCGCCTTACTGAATGCAAAGCTCCGAATTCTGTGTGATGATTGTGGCACAGCAGCTTTAAAATGAAAAAAGAAATCATATTTGCACCGTTTATGATCTCTTTTCTTGAATTTTTAAGGTAAAGCTCATTAAAAGTGCATACTCAGCACTCTATGCTTACTCTCATAGGACCTCTGGCTACCGTACAACCTTTATCGGTATAAGTAAGATTGCGCGTGGTACGATCACGCGTTTGCATGAGTATCGATGAAAGTCTGCGCGTCGAGTTAAGCGCCAGTGTAATGAGACGACCGTTGATTGCGTTTAATTTCTTGCATTCGCAAAGCGAGGCTTTGATCTCCTCCACTCGGGAGGCAAATTCGTTTTTAAGTTTTGCCGCCTGAGGATTCAATCTGATCTTCTGATCATTACCCTGAAGTTTCATCATCAGCGCCGATTTCTGCTCGGCAATGAAGCTTACCTTTTCAAGATCTCTTTTGCGCAGAGCAAGACGCTCGTCTTTTAGCAAAGCATACAGCTGCTCAAGAGTACTCTCCTGCTCGTTTAAATAGAAACTGATAGGTTTGGGAGTAATTGCCCCGTAAGGAGTAAAAGTATGGTTTTGCATTACAGCGCCCCCCTCAAATCATACAAGTCGTAAATTATCTTGGTATCAAGCTCCAGCTCGGTTGCGTAGGTATCTCCGAGAGGATATTGCCTGATCACGCGCGCACCGTGCACATATCCTTCAACCTGAGTCTTTACGGAGTCGTGGCTTTGACGGGTGGTTCCGTCAAGCGAGGTATCCGCTTTGAGATAAAGCCCGTTTACCTGCTCGGTAAGCTCGCGGTAAGCTTCGACCTTTGAAGCCCTCATGGCCATGATCTCTCGCTCGCTTTGCGTTCTGCCCGCCTGACGCGATATTGACGCATAACCGGTGGCATGCAAAATCGGAAATTCATCTGGCCGGTGCACGCCCGTATCGGTATAAGCAAGATCACGCGTAAACGAAGTACTCGAAAGCATGCCTGAACACCCGTTCAGGCTCAGTAAAATCACCGTAACAAACTGAAGTAAGCAAAACTTCATTTAATATTCCTCAATTATCTGCAATACGCTGATACTGACTCTGATCATGCACATCGCGTACCAAATGTCCGCTTACTCTGTAAGTGTCGGCAGGATAAATCACGCTGCCGTGTCCGCTCATCGAACCGTTGTCATGAATAAACTGCTCGTAATTACCGGTGGAAGTAGCAGGTACCGATGCGCCGAGCGGATAGTACTTGTCGTTAAAATCAGGATCATGCTGAAGCTTTTCTCTGGCCTTGCGATCCCTTGCATCCTCTTTTACATTGCCGTTAGTTTTCTTATTTACCGAGGCCGTATAAGCAGAGGACGACGCGCTCAGCGACGTCACCTGTACCGAAGTTACGGTATCTTTTACCGATCCTTCGGTTTTAACGGTTTTTACATTGTTACGAGATGGTATATAAGTCGAATAGGAAACCGTCCCTTCAAACGAGCAGTTTTTATCAGCCGTACGGTAGCAATACGGCAGATCTTTATAAGGAATGAATCCGGTAGCCGATCCTTTTACCTCGGCTGACTGCATATCGATGATGCGGGATAACAACACCACTCCCTGCTCGTTGCGGGTAATGGTACCGGCAAGAATATGACGGAATCTGGCTTTGCCGGCAAGTTTCTTCCAATCACGGGAGAAAACGTCTTCCCCGTCTTTGCTGACGCTGATGTTGCCGGTGAGTTTGAATTCACTTACCGGTATACCGCGGCGATCCAATTCGTGGATAAAAAATTCTCCCAAAGCTCTGCCTAAATAACCTGCGTTCTCATAGGTATCGGTATCTACGAATGAAGTTACTCCGACCGTGGGATAGTCACTGCCGCCGCGCTTATCTTTTTTAAGATCCTGTTTTAAGGTTTTAACCAGAGTATCGGCCATTTCGGAGGCTGCCTTACTTACCTCCATACCGTGCTTTGAATAAAGATCCTGCGATTCACCGTTGCTTTTGGGCACGTTCGACGCGCATCCTGACAACGTCAGCCACGCAGTCAGCACCGCAAGACAGAGCTTTGTTGCCGTCATTGAAGATCTCTCCGTTTTTATTCTGTAGTAATATGCTTGTTGGTACGTTTAATGCAATTTCAATGCCATCAATAATTTTTGACACCGATTCAGCCTCACAGAGGGCTTTTGCATATGTTCAATAAAATCAAAATTTCCGTTTTAGGCGTGATTGCGGCAATTTCTTTTAACGCACAGGCAGCCTGGCATACCGTACAGGGTAATGCCCCGATTTTAGATTCGGTAGCACAAGCGCGTGACGATGCGGTAAACGATGCCATACGCAGTGCAAGACTTGAAGCCGGTGCCTTGGTGAGCACGCAGCAGGAATTTCAAGGCGGAGTGCTTTTAAATTCCGACACCAGTTTAAAAAGCAATGTTCCCGTGCGTAAAGTGATCGTGGTATCGGAACAAAAAACCCGTGGACGGGTAAGCGTAACCGTTAAAGTTTTGTTAGACGAAAGTCATGCCGGCAGCTGTGCCGCATCCGCCGTCAAAAAAAGCGTACTGCCGATCACCTTCGGGTATGCAGATCAGACAGCCTACCAAGGAAGTGCCGGCATAGAAACGATAAACCGCGAACTTACTTTAGCCGTAACAAGACGGCTGTCTTCAATACCGTCCCTGCTTTTAAGGCCTGAAATCAACGTTTCTTTGCGCGGAGCTGCCAACGGCAGCGCACCTGATCAGGAACTGCAGGACAATCTTGAAGCCCTGTCAAAACAGCATCAGTCTCAGTACGTCGTGCTGGGATCGATAAATTCGGCAGCATCTGCGGACGCAGGAGAAGGTGTTTTTGACAAAATATTTTATCAGCGCACCAGATCCCTGTCTTTTACGATCACGGTTTACGACGCCAATGAAGGTTCGGTATTGCTTTCACGCAATTACGAGATGGTAAGCGACTGGCCTTTTAAACAGGGTGAATTTCTGGATCTGAGATCAGAGCGTTTCAAAGGATCAGCCTTCGGACAGCGTATGGCAAATTTGGCACAACAGGCAGGAGATGACATCGCCGGAGTGTTGCAGTGCCGCATGCCGGAAGCTACGGTGATCGACATTGACGATGACGGCTTCATCATAGATTTGGGACAGGAAAGCGGGATACGTCAGGGCATGAAATTCTCCTTGGTGCAGACTTCGGAAGGATATACCCCGCAAGGCGACAGTTTTGACATTGAAGATCATGCCCGCGGCACTTATGTGGTAAAGCAGGTCTACAGAGGCTCTGCAAAACTTTCGGGAACTGATCTTAACGACAATCTGCTGAACGTAAGAATAAACGACAAGGCAATTCCTGTTCGTTAAAAAAACTCCTGCCTAGTTCCTGTCGTACCAGCAGGAGATCCCCGCTCTCATGCGGGGTAATGAGGGCAATGCACCGCCTCAGGCTCTTGCCAGATAATCTCCGTTTAACACATATTGATACGTGGTCAAAGCTTCAAGGCTCATAGGCCCGCGCGCGTGCAGTTTTTGAGTGGAAATAGCCACCTCGGCGCCAAGTCCGAACTGACCTCCGTCGGTAAAACGCGTTGAGGCATTAACGTAAACACAGGCAGATCCTGCAGAACGCACGAAAAGATCGGCATGTGCTCTGCTGTCGGTCAAAATGGCATCCGAATGTGAAGCTCTGTGCTTTCTCATATGCTCGCAGGCTTCTTTGACATCGGCCACCACTTTAAGATTCATGCGCAACGATAAAAATTCGCGATCAAAATCATCCTCACTGCCTTCTTTTACATAAGGATAATCTTTTGCCAAAGCCGCGGCCCTGCCGTGTGCTAATACCTCAACTTTATACGGTTTTAAAGCATCGAGTACCGCAGGGATCAGCTTGTCGGCTGCTTTTTCATGTACAAGCAACGTATCCAGCGCGTTGCAGGCCGAGGGCTTTTGTACTTTGGCATTGACGATGACACCGACGGCACGTTGTAAATCACAGCTGTCATCGGCAAAAATATGACTGATCCCGAAACCGCCTATGATCACGGGTATCGATGACTCCTGCTGACATCTGCGCTGCAGTTTTTCCCCGCCTCTTGGGATGAGTACCGAAATATACTCATTAAGACTTAACATCACCGCTACGAGATCACGATCGGGGCTGTTGACAAATGCCGCACCTGATGCAGACACGCCGCATTTTTGCAAAGCTTCTTTTATGATTTCATGCAATTTGCCGTTGGTATTAAGGCACTCGGAGCCGCCGCGCAACACGCAGGCATTACCTGATTTCAAACATAAAGCCGCAATATCCACGGTTACATTGGGACGCGATTCGTAGATCACTCCGACAACTCCCAAAGGGACTGCACGCTTGTACAGCGACAAACCCGAAGGAAGAGTTTTTCCGTCCCAGATCCTGTTTAAAGGATCATCAAGTAAGGCAACCTTTCTTACCCCTTCTACCATTTCGTCAAAGCGCGCCTTGGTAAAGGTCATTCTGTCGACCAAGGCGGGGGTAAGGCCGCGTTTGCTTGCATTGTTTACATCTTCTGAGTTGATCTTCATGATCTCAGCTTCACGCTCTGCCAAAAGATCCGCAAGCTTAAGCAAAATCTCATTTTTCTTTGAGGTGGAAAGCAACGCATAATCAAGAGAGGCTTCGTATGCCTCACGGCACATGATTTTAAGTTCTTCTGCATTCATAATTTAAAAACCTTTAAACAAGTACCAAATCGTCACGATGCACGGCCACATCACCGTGACTGAAGCCGAGCAAAGCTTCAATTTCATTGCTGCGATGCCCCGTGATCCTGCCTAAATCCTCACTGCCGTAACGAGTAAGACCGCGGGCAAAAATCCGCCCATTAGCATTGAGAATGTCCACGGTGGCACCGCGTTTGAAGACTCCTTCAACACTGATTATCCCTTTTGGCAAAAGACTGGAGCCTTTTTGCGTCAGCGCAAGGTACGCACCGTCGTCAACCGTCAATCTGCCCTGAGCTATGGTTGCGCTTGAAAGCCAGGATTTTCGTGAAAGTACCGGATGAGAAGCAGGCAGAAACACCGTACATTCGCCGCGCCCCTCCACGAAATCGGGAATGCACTGCGGAACCTCGCCTGAGCAGATGATCACTTTAACCCCAGCCTTGGTCGCGGTTTTGGCCGCCTCAACCTTGGTAGCCATGCCTCCGGTACCCAGTGTCGTACCGCTGCCGCCGCACAACGCCTCTATGCTTTCATCTATACTTTTTACTTCGCGTATGAGTTTTGCCTTAGGATCTTTGCGCGGATCGGCACTGAACAATCCTTTCTGATCAGTAAGCAGGATCACCGCCTCGGCTTCAACCAGTACTCCTATAAGCGCAGCCAGATTGTCGTTATCGCCTACTTTGATCTCGGATACTGCCACCGCATCATTCTCATTGAAAATCGGGACCACTCCGAAGTCCAGCATGGCGGTGACGGTATCGCGTATGTTGAGATAGCGCTCGCGGTTTTCCAGATCTGCTTTGGTCAAAAGCAGCTGACCTATGTGCAAACCGTAAATTGAAAACAGATCTTCCCACACTTCAAAGAGTTTGCCCTGGCCTACTGCAGAGAGCATCTGTTTTGAGCTTACGTCATTTGAAAGCTTGGGATATCCTAAAAATTCACGTCCTGCGGCTATGGCACCTGAAGAGACCACGGCCACCTCATAGCCAGAAGCAATCAGTCTTTTGACCACCTTGACTATTTCAAGCATGGCTGGCTTATCAAGATGTTTGGTACCTGCAGTCAAGGTCGAGGTTCCCAACTTCACAACCAGTCTTTTTTTTGATATTTTTTTGCCGTTCATTTTGATTTCCAGTAAAAAAGCGTCGTTACAGCAGATGTTTTCTTAAAAATTCCCCGGAATTTTTTAACGATTCGTACATAAAATCGGAATAATCTCCGCCGTCATGCTGGAGACATTCAAAGTTTGCAAAACGCCCCTGCAACAGCTTCAAATCTTCTTTAGTGGTAAAAGCATTAAGCGATGCGGTAAAACACGGGATCGCGCTCTGCGCCCCTCTGCCCAGCAACCCCTGCTCCTTTAGCGACAGTTGTTTTAACTGCGGGATCACCGTATCCCAATTGGAGGCATCCAAATTCAGACGATTGGCATAAAGCGATCGCATGCACAGCGTAAGCGAATCCAAAATATTTCTGTCGGTAAAGAAACTATGCACGGCAGGTTCGATAAGACATAAGGCCGTCACCGCTTCAGGATGCATGATTGCAGTTCTGATACAGGCACTGCCTCCTAAACGCAATCCCATAAGACCGATGCGCGAGGCGTTGACATAAGGATTGTCCTTAAGATCTGCCAAAGCGGCATCCAAAACCTGCGACTGATCGGCATTTAAGGTAAGTTTTTCCGAAAGCCCGATCCCGGGCATCTGCAAAACCAGCAATGCGATGCCGTAAGGCTGCAACTGCTCTTTATAAAAAGCATAAAATCCGGTGGCACTCATTTCATACGAGGTAAGCAGCACCAAACAGGGATGAGTTTGCGCTCTGTCGGGCAAATGCAACAGTCCTTCGGCTTCGCTGCCGCCTACTTTGAATTTAAGCTCGTCAAGATATACGTACTCTTTTTCACAATTGCACATCTCACGATAACTGCGTCTTCCAAGCATTGCGGCATCGGCTGCCAGCACATCACCTTTAAGATGCGGATATGAGGCTATGGAAAAATATCTTGCGGACATGCGAAACTGGTGGGCAGCCTTTTGAAAATTTCCTTCTTCCTGCAGTTTGCGTCCTTTCAAAGCACGTTCCTGAGCAAATTTTGAGAATTCGAAAATCCAATTTCCGCCACCGTAGACTGCAACCGTATCCAGACATTCGCTTCTTGTACGCTCTGCTTTTGACGAGGCGATCGCACTTAAACATTCGTCGATATCCAGAAGATTGCCGCCTTGCCATATCCACCAAAAACGATGAACCGCGCGATACCAGCCGCGGGTGTAGCCTAGCGCATGACTTTTGTTGACAAGCTTGGGCAAAGGGCAAGCGGAGTTTGAGATCAAAGATGTTTCGGGATAATTGAATTTCGGTTTAAACAGCTGCTCGCTGAGATTCTGTTCGCTCATTTTTAAGTCTCAGTCAGTTTTTTTACATGATCGCACATCACGGCGTCATGACCAAAATCTGACGAAAAAAAAGCAGAATTCAAGTACTCATGGTGCTTTTTTGGGCAACGCATGCTTTCGGTATTTTGTTAAAATTCGTAAGCTGTCATAGGCTAACTACAAGGTTTTCCACATGTCGTCATTTACTTTGGCAATTTTGAGCTCGGGTTTTACCTTTTTATGTACCGTATTGGGAGCTGCACTGGTATTTTTTTTAGGATCATCAAAAAAAATCCTGCTCACTCAGCTTTCCTTGGGGGGTTCAGCCGGGATCATGATCTCAGCTTCGGTATTCGGGCTTTTGATCCCCGCACAAAAAGAAGCCTTCGCTTCAGGATCAGGACTCTTTTCCGTAGCCGGCGGTTTTGTATTGGGAGTGCTTTTCATCATAGCACTCGACCGCTCCTTACCGCATCTGCACATGCTCGCACGCGTTCCCGAAGGTCCCAAGACCACTTTGGGCAAACGTACTCTGCTTTTTCTGGCCATCACCATACACAATATCCCGGAGGGCATGGCAGTCGGTGTTTGTGCTGCGGCCGCAACAGAAGATCTTAAAGGAGGGATCGGGGCCCTCATCGCTCTTGCCGTCGGCATAGGCATTCAAAACATCCCCGAAGGTACGGCCGTATCACTTCCCTACTACGCAGAAGGAGCAAGCCGCCTTAAAGCCTTCGCTCTTGGATCGCTTTCTGGAATAGTCGAGCCTGCAGGAGCCGTGCTGGTAGTTTTGTTTTCTTCCGTGGTAGTTCAGCTTCTGCCCTGGTTTCTCTCATTTGCTGCAGGAGCCATGCTCTATGTAGTAATAGAGGAGCTCATCCCCGAATCTCACAATATGGGAAACAAAGAATCGGATCTGGCTACCGTTTCGGTACTTTCGGGATTCCTGCTCATGATGGTACTTGACGTTGCTTTGGGCTAAAGCGGATCGTTTGCTAGGCAACAACCAAATTACTAACCGTGTTTTTTTTAACGCCCGGGCATTCAAATGACACGGTGCTTGCTAATATGTGCGACGAAAAAACGGAGAACATATGGCCAAAGCAAAACTTTTACGATCCGGCCTGGTGACCTCGGGTGCCACCTTCGCCTCAAGAATTCTCGGTATGATCCGCGACATGGTAATCGCCTCGGTTTTGGGAGCCGGGCTTTCCTCGGATGTATTCTTTTTTGCAAACCGCATTCCCAATTTCTTCAGGCGCCTGTTTGCCGAAGGCGCATTTGCTCAGGCATTCGTACCGGTCATGACCCAAACTAAGGAGCAGCAAAGCCCCGAGGACTTAAAAGAGCTGGTGAGTAAAAGCGCCGGAACCTTAGGCGGCATAGTGTTGCTGGTAACTATAGCCGGCATGCTGCTCTCGCCCGTGCTCACCGCTTTGTTCGGCTGGGGATGGTTTCAGGCGGCATTGAACGGGGAAGCCGACGGCATCAAGTATTACGACGCAAGCATGCTTTTGCGCATCACTTTTCCTTACCTGTTTTTTATTACGCTTGCGGCTCTTTGTTCGTCGGTACTCAATGTTTTCGGAAAATTCGGCATTCCGGCAGTCACTCCGTGCATATTAAACCTCACCTTGATAGGAGCGGTGCTGATTTTCGGCAAAAACAGCGCAAATCCTAACTTGGTACTTGCTTATGCCATGGTGGCAGGCGGGATCTTGCAACTTTTGTTTCAACTGCCGTTCGTGATGAAACTGCATCTTTTGGTTCGTCCCCGCTTTGCCTGGTCTCATGCAGGAGTTGCCAAAATAAGACAACTGATGCTGCCTGCCATCATCGGAGTCAGTGCCTCGCAACTTAATCTTTTCATAAGCACTTTATTAGCCTCGTTTCTTGCAACCGGAGCCATTTCCTATCTTTATTATTCAGACAGACTGCTTGAATTTCCCATAGGGATCTTTGCCGTAGCCGTTTCCACAGTGATCCTGCCTGCCCTTTCCAAAGCCAGATTGAAAGCAGATCCGACGCTGTATCGCGAAACGTTGGACTGGGGGGTAAGACTGGTGCTGCTTTTGGGCATACCGTCAATGTGCGGGATCATCGCCCTGCGCGAGCCTATCTTAAGAGTGCTGTTCATGCGCGGAGCATTCGGTCAGGAGCAGGTACTCTTGTCAGCAGCCTCTCTTTTGGCTTCGGTATCTGGTCTTTGCGCCATCATGTTGGTCCGGGTACTGGTTCAGGGCTTTGCGGCAAGACAGGACACCAAAACTCCGGTGCGTTGCTCATTAGCCTCGATAGCCTCCAATATAGTTTTGAACCTCATACTCATAAAACCATTAGGTTACGTCGGCCTTGCTCTGTCAACGGCACTGGCAGCCTATGTAAACTCCTTTTTACTGTTATGGTTCTTAAAAAAGCGCGACATCTATACCGTAAGTATGCGCTCGTTTAAATTCATCATAAAAATTGCATTATCAGGTACCCTGATGGCTTTTTGCATACGCTTCGTATCTCCCAAAAACGATCTTTGGTTTGCCATGGATACCTTCACCTCGATACTTTATCTTGCTGCATTGATCGCAGGAGGTGCCGCAGTGTATTTCATCGCTGCTCTTATTTTGGGAATACGCCCGCGCGAGCTTAAACTTTAAACTGTGAAAGACCTTGCTAAATTTTATTATTTGCGTGCTGTTTCAAGATTTTGCCTTGATTTAATGCCTATAATTGAAGTAGGAAAATCTGAATCTGTCCGCTTCTTCAAAGAAGCTAAGGAAGGGCTATATGAGACAGTACAATCGCATCATCGCGGTCATCGAACCCAGACGCTCCGAGCAGCTCGCTCTAAAACGCGCCATCGAATTTGCCAAGTATAATCCGCGTGTCGAGATCACCGCACTTAGGCTGGTTTATGATTTCTCCGCCGACATTCATGTGTTAAACCGCATGAGTGAGGAAGCCACCCGTCAGGACGTATTGGCCACCAACAAAAAACAACTTGATGATCTGCTTGAGCCTTTTATCAAGGAAAGCCCGGTCAAAATCACTCCGAAAGCCGTTTACACCCGTGACATCGCAGCCGGGATCCTGGCAGAAGCCGAACATGACAACTGCGATCTCATCATCAAGGCTGCCAATAATCACAAGGTCTTGGATTCCATACTCTTTACCCCCATCGACTGGTACTTACTGCGTAATTCAAAAGTACCGGTGGTGATCGCCAAAGATCACGAATGGAAGGCAGGCGGCAACATCGTCGTGGCCGTGGACTTCTCGTTTGAAGGACACCGCGGTGCCAACGTGGCGCTCTTGCGTGAAGCTCAGCAGTTGTCAATGATCACCAAGGGCAAGATCCATCTTGTAAATTCTGCTTCGGTGGTATTGCCTACCATTATGCTTGAAGTTCCTCACTATGCTCCTGAGGTATTTGCTCAGAGCATAGTCAAAGAGCATAAGCGCCGTATTCTTGAATTTGCCAAGGCTCACAATATTCCTGAGGAGAATTGCCATATCAAAGAAGGCATGCCCGATGAAGTGATCCCCGAGATCTGCAACAAACTTGACGCAGACGCGGTATTCGTAGGATCTGCAGGCAGAAGCGGTGCCATGGCAGCGCTCATCGGCAACACCTGCGAGGAGATCGTCGACTATATTGCAGCCGATCTCATCGTATTAAACAACAAGACTTTAAACTCTGAAAAAGATTAAAGACTCTTGATAAGATCTTAAAAAGGCGCGATCCCGCGCCTTTTCATTGTCTTAATCGTGCAAAATTACGAACACGCCTTTCCAGGTAAGATAAATCCCCTGCTCATCAGTAAACTGTTTTGCGTACTCTTCTTTAAACACCTTGAGTCTGTCTTTAGTCCAATGCAAAGTTGAATTGGACACAGAAGTGACTCCGGTGGCTTTCAACTCTTTGAGCATGGTCTGGACATCGCGGTAATGACAAACGCAACGCCCGGGATCCAAACGGACACAGAAAAATACCTTTTCGACTATGTCGATCATCTCCATATAGCTAGGATAAGAGATCCCTATCCCGGAAAGCTCCGAAATTTCCCGCAGATTGCCCTTAAGAAAAGTAGAAAAACATAAAACGCCGCCTAAAGTTAAATGACGTCTTAAATTTATAAGCCCGTCTTCCATGGATGAGAACCACTGAAAGGCAAGATTTGAAACGATGAAATCGTAACGCTCTCCGAGATCATCACACTCGGCATCGGCTTTGATAAATTTAACCTCGGGATGATTTTTAAAGCGTTTGCGGCACATCTCGAGCATGCCGTCGCTGATATCGCAAAGTATCAGCTCAGAAGGATGTTCTTTTAGCAATAATTCCGAAAAATATCCGGTTCCGCATCCTACTTCCAACACTCTTTTCCCGGCAAGATATCCTTTTAACCCGCTTGCCAAAATATCGGCAAAACATTTCTGAGGCTTTGCATATTGCTCATAAGTTTGAGCTGCCTTGGAAAAAAGCTGCGCTCTTTTGATTCTTTCTTTAGGATCCATAATAAAAAACTCGATTTCAAAAAATAGAAATCATGAAAATCGCCTCGATAGGGAATGTTATACGGATATCATTGCCATTCAGAATTCGGTGACTGCTTTAAAATGCGTACGTATAAGTTTTGTAAAAATACGATTGCTCTCACCAAGAGACAATCAGAAGCAGTGTACTGCTTACTGATTTTCAATCAAAATATTTTTTGTTTAGGGATAAGTCGCTACGGGGTTCACCACCGTAGGTAGCAGAAAATTTAACTCTCATCGAGTGTAGTTTTTTCTTCTTTTTAAATGATCAATTCGATATTGTCAAACCAAGTCAAAATTTTCCGAACCAATCGAATTAAAAAGGTTTGGTTGTAAGCCTCATGAAGATCTGCGGATCATAGTGAGAAGAGTTAAGTTCTTCAATGTCCACCCCCGCACGTTTGAAGCTGAGCTTTACCGCCGCAGGCGGCATGATCACATCCTGTAACGAGCAAAAAGCTTTGTTATAAAACGACGCCGGTACAGTCTGCATATCGCCACAATATGCTTTGATAAATTCAAGTTCACGCCTTAGACTTTGAAGCTCCCGCTTGGGACCTGATTCAAGGTACTGTTTTATCAACGCAGGTTTTCTGCACATCAGCCGGTAAAAATGCAGAGCATGCTTCTCATCGGTAAGATCCTCAAGCGTTTTGTTCCAGGCAGACAACGGGATCCCGAAGCTATCGTCTATACCTTCAACCGTACCGTTTATTGCATAACAATGCTCAAGTTTTAAATTAAGCTTTTGCACTGTTCTCGGAGCAAACACTACCCCCATGGACCAGGCGATGATGCGTACTTTGGAAAACTTTTCAAGACAGCTGAAATCCCCTTTATCATTCTCATAGTCATAAACGAGAGCCATAGCGCTGTCATCGGGCAAATAGGCTTGCAAACTTTGAAAAGGACCGGGATCCTGACCGTAGCCTAAGAAAAACAAGATCAAATTTGTACCGCTTCCTGATATGTAAAGCTTCATACTCAAAAATCCTTCTTAAGATGCAGTCTTGAGTACTCACGCAGGGCATCACAAATCAAATCCACCTGCTCATCGCTTAAAGCTGCGGATAAAGAAAGTCTTAATCTTGCCTGTCCTTTGGGCACGGTGGGATGTCTTATAGGCATTGCCAACAGCCCGCGCTCTTTGAAGAAATTACAGGCTTGCACGGCCTGCTCATTTGAATAGGTAAGATAGGGGATCACCTGAGATTGTGAATACATAGGATTGCCAAAATCGGCAGCAGCCGCCCTTACCTTTGCAGAAATTTCCTTAAGTCTTTCACGCCTGTCGTTGCACTCGGGCAATTTTTTAAGCATAAATGCCATATGCGCAAAGGCAGCAGGAGAGATTGCCGTTGAAAAAATAAGAGATCTTACCGTATTTATAAAATAGCTGCGGGCATATTCAGACGAGAGCATAAAAGCGCCCTCAGATCCCAATGCCTTGCCGCAGGTACACAAGATGAAATCTACTTCATCCAAAAGGTTAAGTTCTGCACAAAGTCCCCGCCCTTTTTTATCGAACACCCCGAAAGAATGCGCTTCATCTATATACAAAGCTACTTTCGGATGAGAACGTTTTATTAAGACCAGCTCTTTTAGAGGAGCCGTATCCCCGTCCATACTGAATACGGCTTCGGTAACTACCAAGATCCGGCTGTATTCCTGTTCGCACTTTTGCACGAGTCTCATTAAGGCTTGCATGTCATTATGGGGAAAACGAAACGCCTTGATCTGTCGATCCGCCGTCATGCCGTTGATGATCGAAGCATGCGCCAACTTATCAGCGAGGATCACCGTACCTTTTATTCCGCCCAATGCGGCGATACAACCGCTGTTTGCCGCAAAACCGCTGTTAAAAAACAGCACTTTTTTGGTAGGAAAAAGATTTTCCGCCTGTGTTTGCGCCGCCAGATAAGAGTCATGAGCACCGGTCAGAAGAGGAGATCCTGATGAAGAAAAAGACTGAGGATGCAGTGCAAGAGCGTTTATAAACTCATCCCTTAAATTACGATCCTGTCCCAATCCCAAATAATCGTTGGATGACAGATCGGTATACCACCTGCCTTCATGCTCTATCATTACTCCGTTTTGGCTTTTGGGAACGATGCGACGCAAAAGATCAAGATTTTTACGCTTTTCAAGTTCACTTGCCATCACTTCATCAAAAATCATGTGCTAACCCTTCTTTATTAAAGATCTGCAGGCAAATATGTCCTCATAGTCTAATCGTCGCCCCCGTAACTGTCTAATGTCTTCCCAAGGAAAATGAAAAAACCGCCGTTTGAATGCAAAAGGAGAAAATCGCCTGCCAAGGGGTTCGGAGCTGCTCCGTTCTTTTGATATTGTTCTTGCCGTCACCGCCTTACAACGGTAAGCTACTACAGGTATCGGGATCTTCAATATAGAAGATCCGATGAGTTTCAAAGCATGCATTTATAAAACGTCTTTACGTATATAAATTACTGAAAATGATCATGCTTTTTAACAACTCGTCAAATCATGAAAAATTACTAAAACCGCACGCGGCAAATTTTAATTGACAGCAATAATTATGAATAACTATCAAGAAATCATCTCGCTGGAACCTAAAGCTGTTTTCAAACGCTTTGCAGATATTCTTTCAATTCCTCATCCCAGCCGGCACGAGGAGAAAATAGCCGCTTATCTTAAAGAATTCGCAACAGCCCACGATTTTGAGGCTCAAATCGACGAAGTCGGAAACGTGATCATGAATATTCCTGCCAGTGCAGGATATGAACACAAGCCCCGCGTCATCCTGCAGGCCCATATGGATATGGTCCCGGTAGCCGCCTCCGGAATACAACACGATTTTTTACATGATCCAATCGACGCTTTTGTTGAAGACGGTTGGATTAAAGCCCGCGGTACCACTTTGGGAGCCGATGACGGCCTAGGTGAAAGCATCATTCTGGCTTTGCTTGACGATCCTAAGTTAAAGCACGGTCCGCTGACTGCTATCTTTACCGTGGAAGAAGAAGTCACCATGAAAGGTGCCAACAATCTTAAAGCAAAGCATCTTGAAGGAGATTACCTCATCAATCTTGATTCTGAAGAAGACGGCACCTT
>JALEXT010000176.1 GCA_022779845.1 Succinatimonas sp. | reverse complement strand
TGAAACGGTGATCGGTAGATCACAAAGTTGTTACTAACTGTTTGATTTTATGCAGTAAAAGTGCTTAAATCCATTTTTAGAAAAACTGATCGTATATCAAAGACTTAGTTTATTCGTAAAAAATACTGATCACTGTCCGTTATAAGCAATCTGGCCTGACGCGCACTTACAAACTCATCGTTCATCCTAGCTTCGGCCTTGCTCTGCGCTTTTAACGTTGCCTGACGATGCTTTTCAAGCAAACTTTCTATGATGCGTCTGTCCTGTCTTGCCGTAAGATACTTCTGCCTTAAAATTTCAGATCTTTTTTTTAAATCTTCCCTCACTTTAAGCTGACGCTCGTAAGCAGTATCCAAACGATCGATAAACCCCTGATAAGCAAGATAATGCTGCACCGACAAATTACTTCCTTTTTGTCCTGCAAGCTCCTTTAGATATAATTTTTTAAAATCCTCAAGTCTTTTAAGCTGTGCATCGAATGCTTCAATTTGTTTAAGACTTTCTGCCCACTTTCCTCTTTCATCATCCTCAAGCTTTTTTCTAAGTTCAAGAACTTTTGTCAAAGCGCGATCATCTGCCATTTGCTATCATCCTTGACGATCACTGCGAGTAAAAGCGTTATTTGGTACAGGATTGTTCTTAGCTGCCTGATGTTGCTGTCTTTGCAATTGCTCCGTACGTTTCTGGGCATCACCAATTAGGATCATTGCAATCTTTTTCATATCTTCTACACTTTGAGCATAAGGGATCACTGCCCGGAAATCCTGTTGTGTAAACTCATCGATATAAGGGTGAATCATCACGGCCTGATCAACTCTGGGATCACTGCCCTGACGATAAGCTCCGATCTGAATAAGTTCACGACTTTCATTATAGGTTGCAGTACACTGCCTGATGGTACGCGCCATCACCAGATGCTCCTGAGTAACCACTGCAGGCATCACTCGGGATATGGATTTTTCCACATCAATGGCAGGATAATGCCCGGCATCGGCCAGCGCTCTTGATAAAACTATATGACCATCTAAGATGGCACGCGCCGAATCTGCGATGGGATCCTGCAAATCGTCACCTTCTGTAAGCACCGTAAAAAATGCCGTGATCGATCCCTGTTTTCCGTTTCCCTGCCCTGCTCTTTCAACAAGCGCCGGAAGCTTTGCGAATACTGAAGGCGGATACCCTTTGGTGGCAGGAGGTTCTCCTACGGCCAATGCTATCTCACGTTGAGCCATAGCATAACGAGTAAGAGAATCTATAAGCAACAGAACATTTTTCCCCTGATCACGAAAATATTCGGCAATTGACAGTGACGTTTCACATCCTTTTAAGCGCATAAGCGGCGAGGCATCGGCAGGGGCTGCCACCACTACGCTGCGTCTGCGTCCTTCTTCGCCCAAAATATCGTCGATGAATTCTTTAACTTCTCGTCCGCGTTCCCCGACAAGCCCGACGACAGCAACATCAGCACAACTGCCTCTGGTCATCATTCCCAAAAGCACTGATTTGCCCACTCCTGATCCTGCAAACAATCCCATACGCTGTCCTTGACCTACAGTAAAAAGCGCATTGATACAACGTACGCCTACATCCATAGGTTCGCGTATAGGCCGTCTGTTCATGGGATTTACACGTCTTAATACTCTGCGACTGCTGCCTTTGCGGATCAGAGGTCCCAAACCGTCAATAGGGTGTCCGGTACCGTCAAGAACTCTGCCTAAAAGCGCATCACTGTAGGGGATCTCATCCCTTTCTCCCAAGGGTACCACCAGATCTCCGTTTTCAACTCCGCTTATTTCTTCAGCCGGCATGAGATACGTGGTTTTACCGGAAAATCCCACCGCCTCGGCAAACATAGGCCCGCTGCCTGTTTCAATGCGACAGCGCGTACCTATCGGCACTTTGATGCCGGTGCACTCAAGCGTAAGTCCCACAACTCTGCTTAATCTCCCGCAAAGTGGCGGCAATACTTCTTTGGTTGGAATGCTTACTTGTTTAAGACGAGTCAACAGAGGATTCAAAGGTTATTCTCCTCTTTTTGCACGGTCTCCTGTTTTAAAACCGATTGTTTTTGCATAGTTCCGTCCAGAAGATCTTCTATCAAGGCATTTACTCTGTCCTGCATTTTCCATTGAATTTCAGAATTTCCGTCACCTACAATTACATCACCTGCGTCAAGGGAATCATCAGCTTTTAAATTCCAATGCTGCTTCTCCATATACTCGCGGCCAAAAGTCGCTTCGCACAAAGCCAGATCATCAGGATTCATGCTTATATGCACCGCGGCTTGCTCATTCTCAGGTAGCAACGACACTGCTTTTAACACGGTGTTTTTTAAAAATTCAGGATCAGTTTTAAGTTCACGGCCTGCAAGTACAGCAAAAAGTTGCCCTGCAAGTCTTACCACCTCTGAAGCAACCTCCTCATCAACATTGCGCAAGGGGTCTGAAAGAGCATCTGCCAAAGAACGAAATCTTGCTATCTGTTCATTGACCAAATCCTCACCGTCTTTTAACCCCTGATTGCGTCCGTCTGCATAGCCTTTTTCTTTCCCTTCGTTTAAGCCCTGCTCAAGACCTTTGGCATGTCCCTCGTCAAAACCTGACTTAGCACCTTCATCATGACCTTCTTCAAGTCCTTTGGCATACCCTTCGTCGTGTCCTGCTTTGTAACCGCTCTCCCGTCCCTCAGCTTCTGCAGCTTGTCTCAATTCATCAAGCATAGCCGCGGTGACCGCCGGTTTCTCCTCTTGTGCAGGGAGTTCCTCGATGATCTCTGGTTCCTTTACTTTTTGAGCTTCAAGCTCTGCTTGCTGCTGACGTTGTTTACGTTGTCTTGAAAAAAAATCGGAAGGATATCCCAAAGCATTGGTACTTTCCTCGTCTTCCTCATCAAGCATCGGCCATTCCTTGACCGTCCATTCTTTGATCTTTGACGCATCTACAAGCGTGCTTTGTTTTTTGTCATAACGGGCATCGATATGATCAGGTTCATTGCTGATCACGTCGTCTGAATTGATGATGTGAACTTTCTGTGCCATGTTTAAAGGTTTTCAAAATATTTCTTCACGACATTAAAAACAAAAGACGGTCGGAACTCCAAGGTCTTTTTTTCACAGTTGATCTCCTTCACGCGTACCTGCGCGGATCCCTTTTACAGGCAGCTGAGATCAAATAAAGTCGTTTCCGCCTGAACCGCGGCTTAACATGATGGAACCTGAATCTGCCAATTTTCTTGCAATATTGAGAATGTCCTTCTGAGCACTCTCGACGTCGGCTATCTTTGTAGGTCCCATAGCAGCCAAATCCTCGCGCATGGCATCTGCTGCACGCGAAGACATATTCTTGAAAAACTTCTCTTTGAGAGAATCGTCCGCGCCTTTGAGAGCCTTTTGCAGGACATCCGTAGGAACATCACGAAGGAGAGTCTGAATGGATCGATCATCCACATCATTTAAATTCTCGAATACGAACATGAGATCCTCAATCTGAGTGCTTATCTCCTTATCTTGAGATCTGATCGCATTCATAAGCTGAGTTTCCGTCGAAGAATCGAGGAAATTCATAATATCGGCTGCTGATTTTAAACCGCCTATCTTGGCAGACTGAGAACCTGCAGATCCGGCAAATTGTTTTTCCATGATCTCATTTAATTCCTGTAAAGCCGCCGGCTGCACTTCTTCTAAGGTGGCTATACGCATAATAAGATCCAATCTTACGGGTTCGGGGAATTGCGCCAGGATCTGCGCACTTTGTTCAGGTTCCAGATAAGAGAGAACGATAGTCTGAATCTGTGGGTGTTCGTTTTGAATGATACTGGCAACCTGTCTTGCATCCATCCATTTTAGCGAATCCAAACCGCGCGATCCGGTACCGAGGTTGATCTGTTCAACAAGGTTATTGGCTTTATCCTCTCCTAAGGCGGCAATTAAAGCATTACGCACGAAATCAGAATTTCCCAATCCGAGATTCGAACGCTTGGTAATATCAAGCAAAAAAGCTTTATGAACTGCATTTACCTGATCTTGAGAAAAATGTCCGGCCTGACTCATGCTCATGCCGAGCTTTTGTACCTGCTTTGGCTGAAGCTTTTTAAAAATTGAAGCAGCGTCCTCCTCAGAAAGAGACAGCATGAGCAAAACCGCCTTTTGTAATCCGCTCATTCCCTGCAATGCAGCTCTTTCATCATCGCTGAATTCAAGCACTCCGGAATTTAAAGCAGGCAGATTATTACTGTTGTTTCCGCCTGCAGGCGCATTATCAAGTTGCGCCGGAAGATTGTCTGCCATTTAAAACCTGCCGTAAACTATTTATTAGATTGTCCAGCCTTATCTTTGCTGCTCTCGCCTTCTAGCCATTCTTTCAAAACTTCTGCCGCCAGATCTGGCTCATTGGAGACCAATGTTCTTACAGCCTTTAAAAGATCCGGCTCACGTTTTAAGTTAGGCAACTCAATTCCGCCGCCGTCATTGATGGAATAAAGCTGATCTGCAAGTTCCTTATCTTTGGTGATCAAATCAAGATCATCTTTACCCTCAAGCGCGGAACTGTCATCCAATTCCTGAACTTTGTCTGCCTCAGCATCGATAAGCTCCTGCTCTTCGCGACGCAAAAGTCTTACTAACATAGGACGAATGACAAACAGTACCAAGAAGATAATTACCAATACCGCTCCGCCTACTCTCAAGAGACGGAAGAAGTAATCCTGTTTATACCACGGCAGTACCGGAACGGCATCTGCATGCGGAAAACATACGGTTTCCACTTTGACAAAGTCACCGCGGCTTTCGTTCAATCCCAAACCGCCGCGTACCAAATCTGCAATTTTCAAAAGATCCGCATCAGGACGCGGTTCATAACTTACAAGACCATCTTCGTTGACTTTGCGAACATAATCTACCGCCACGGACACGGTAAGCCGCTGTACCGAATTGGTCGGTCTTACCGTATGACGTACTGTAGTATCAACCTCGTAATTACGTACGGCCTCACGGCTTTCTTTGCGATTGTCACTTGTCTGATTTTCAGCACTTTCTCCAGTTCCGTTACGTAATTGCTGAGGAATGGAAGCATTGGCCGGAGGCTGGTTTGAAAGAGATCCCGGAACTCCGTAAGGTGTTCCTTTGTTGTCATCTCCTTGTTGCTCTTTTAAAGTTTCGGAACGTACTGCCTGGGAATCAGGATTATAAAGCTGCGAAGTCTCTTCCTGTCTGGTGGTATCCAAAGTAACGTCCACTTCAGCAGAATAATTTCCTACTCCGAGCATGGGAGCCAAAATGGTATCGAGCTTGTCTCTATACTGAGCCTCGCGCATGGTATGCATTTCAAATTGACGCTGAAGCTGATTTGATTCCGTATTTTCGCTGCGCTCCGAGCTTAAAAGTCTGCCCTGCTGATCGGTAACCGTTACATCCTTTGAAAGCAGGTTGTGTACAGAAGACGCGACCATAAATCGAATTGACGATACATTCTCAGGGGAAAGATAAGCTCCGTTTTTAAGCGTTACCACCACGGCAGCAGACGGACGGCTTTTCTCGCGCGCAAATACGTTATCCTTAGGAATTGCCAACAATACTGTGGCACGCTCTATACCATCTATCTTTTCTATGGCCTTGGATAACTGAATTTCACGTCCATGTTTGATGCGCTCATTTTCAAGGCGTTGAGACACACCAAAACCGCTGTCAGTCATAAGAATGGAATCGCCAAGATCGTTATTTTCCTTAGGCAGAGCTATACCCTGACGAAGCATTGTTTCGGTAATGGCCGAATATTGCGTAGCATCGACCATAATCGAATCACCGGAGAGACGATACTTATATCCTGAATTATCAAGAAAATCCAAAACTGCTCCGATCTCACGCGGTGTATATTCGCCAAGCAGTCTTTCACTTTTTGGAGTATCGGATGATCCTGCAAAAGAAAAAATTCCAAACAATACTGCGGCGATAAAAATCACCAGAACGCCGAGCAACATCAGTTTGCGGGTTACACTGGAATTCTTAAAAAATTCAGCTATTCCTTTAAAACGATTTTCGTTTTTTACAACCACACCGTCATTGCTCTGCTCCGGCTTGGCAACGTTTTCCTCTGTTTGGCTCTGGGCGTTCTGCGATACTGCATTTGAAAGAGGGCCTCCCTGTTGCGGTACCGGTAAATCCTTGTCTGCCATGTTCCTATCTTTTTCCTGAGTGCTTTTGCGTTAAATCTGCATCTGAGACACAGTCTTGTAGGCTTCTATAAGTTTATTACGCACCTGCAAAGTTGCCTCAAATGAAATACTGGATTTTTGTGAAGCTAGCATAACATCAGACAGCGACAAGGATCTGTCGCCGCTGTCAAATCTAGTTTGCATATTGGTCGCCTCGTTTTGCAACGAGTTTACTTCTTCAAAAGCATCTTTAAGCAAATTCTCAAAAGTCCCGACTTTTGTCTGAGCCGTTTCTGCACTGTCAGAATTTGCGGTATCTGCAACACTTTTAACAATATTATTTGATTTTTCAGTAGAAAAAGGGTGCTGTGAAGACAAAACACCGGTACCGGCACTCTGCGATAAGGTATTCATCTGTCGTTGCATATTTTGCAACTGCGTGAGAATTGAATTTGAACCAATGCCTGAAATCGTCATGCTCATATGCGCTCCCGTCGGGAAAATGACAGTGTATGTTTTTCCGACGATAATGTTTCAAAAAGCATGCCAGTCTCTGGCATATAAAGTTCCAGACAAGAAAAAGGCGTCCTGAAAAAAACAGGGCGCCTGCTTTTACAAAGCAAATTTACTTTTCAATCACCTGAACACCGTCTTCGGTTGCATAAAGGATCACATCCGCTCCGCGACGGGCGAAAAGCCCTACGGTAACTACACCCGGAATAGCATTGATCTTATCTTCCAAGGCTACGGGATCATCAATAGTCAAACCGTGAACATCCACAATTTCACATCCGTTGTCGGTAATGCAATCTTTACGTAATACCGGCTCTCCTCCCAAGGTTTTTAAGGTACGAATAACCTGTTCACGAGCCATAGGTATAACCTCAACCGGCAAAGGGAATTTTCCCAATACTTTTACCAGCTTAGATTTATCTACGATCAATACGAATTTTTTGGCCATTGAAGTTAGGATCTTTTCACGAGTAAGACAAGCTCCGCCGCCCTTTATCATGTGAAAATCAGGATCAACTTCATCGGCACCGTCGATGTAGACATCGTATCCGGGAACCGTATTGGGATCGAGAACTTTGATGCCGCGTTCTTCAAGCAACGAAGTTGTTTTATTGGAACTGGATACGGCTGCCGGAACTTTCACATGATTCAATCCAATCTGTTCAATGAATTTAACCACCGTAGAACCGCTGCCGACTCCCAATACTCCGTCTTTCGGGATATATTTCAAAGCCTCTTTGGCTACCATTACCTTAAGTTCATCCTGAGTCATAACCAGCTTTAACCTCTTGCTGTCAGACCTTTTCCCAAGCTTTTCCGTCCTTATGAAAAGGTCAATAATTTATCTGTCTATTTTAAAATTATCTTAGCAAAACGACGTTTACCTACCTGCCAAATTCCTGAGCACGCCTCCGCTTTGGGATTTTCAATCACTTTTCCGTCACACTTTACTGCATGCTGTTTAATCATGCGGATCCCGTCTGAAGTGGTCGATACCAAACCGGCATCCTTAAGCAGATTGGGAATGGCTTTTGTTTCTATGGTAAATTCAGGAATATCTTCAGGCAAAGCACCTTTTTGAAATTGGCTCTTAAAACCTTCTACGGCGGCATCGGCTTCCTGGGCGCTGTGGAAACGGGCTACGATTTCGCGCCCCAGTTCAATCTTGGCATCGCGCGGATTCATTGAACCGTCTTCACAGGATTTCTTCAAAGCTTCGATCTCGTCACTGCTCTTTTCAGACAGCAAGGTGTAGTAATTCCACATCAATTCATCGGATATGGACATGATCTTACCGAACATCTCCTTTGGAGCTTCGGTTACACCTATGTAATTGCCCTTGGACTTGGACATCTTAACCACGCCGTCCAAACCTACCAACAACGGCATCATGAGAACACACTGAGGCTCCATTCCGGCATCTTTTTGCAATTCGCGGCCCATAAGCAAATTGAATTTTTGATCGGTACCGCCTAACTCTACATCAGCTTTAATTGCAACGCTGTCATATCCCTGAAACAAAGGATAAAGGAATTCATGTATGGCTATAGGCTGACGCGATGCAAAACGTTTTGAGAAATCATCACGTTCAAGCATACGTGCTACGGTAAGTTTTGACGCCAAGCGTATGCTGCCTGCCGCACCTAATTTTTCACTCCATTCGGAGTTATAACGAATTTCAGTAAGCTCAGGATCCAAAATCTTGAATACCTGCTCTTTATAAGTTTTGGCATTTTCCTCGATTTTTTCGCGGGGAAGCTCTGGGCGAGTGGCATTTTTCCCAGAAGGATCGCCTATTGAAGCTGTAAAATCACCTATGATCAGCACAATTTTATGACCGAGTTTTTGGAAAGTGCGCAATTTATTCAAAATAACGGTATGACCCAAATGAATATCAGGAGCAGTAGGATCCATACCAAGCTTAATCGTAAGCTGTCTGCCACTCTCTAATTTCTTTTTCAGCTCATCAAGCGGAATGATCTCCTCTGCGCCGCGTGCTATTTCGCGCAACGCGCTCTCAATATCTGCCATCTGGTACTCCCGTATTAGCAAATCAAAATACAATTGACGTCAAGCGTCATGTGTCTTTAATTGGTATGATCTCAAGATTATCGCATACAAAGCTCTGCTATGCATCAATGCCCGTCTTGTCAAAACCGGAGACTTTTACCATGTCTGAAACAAAAGATTATTTTATAGGACTCATGTCAGGTACCAGCATTGATGCCATGGACGGGTGTTTGGCAGATTTTAGCGACGGAAATTGTAAAACGCTGGCTACTGCAAGCCGTCCTTTTTCTCCTGAAGAAAAAAAAATACTCAACGAACTTTGTCAATGCGGCAACAACGAACTTGAGAAAATGCAACTTGCCGGCATCATGCTGGCTAAAATTCAGGCAAAGGTTGTAAACGATCTTTTGCATAAAAGTTCTGTTGCAGCAAAAAAAATTATCGCAATAGGATCCCACGGACAAACGGTCAGACATTGTCCTGAACAAGGATTTTCCGTGCAATTAAATTCTCCGGCAAAACTTGCTTATTTAACCGGTATCGACGTAATAAGTGATTTTCGCGCAGCTGATCTTTGCGCAGGCGGAGAAGGAGCACCTCTTACTCCTGCGTTTAATGCAGGATTCTTTCATCGCGGGAAAAAAGCATGTTTAATTTTGAACCTAGGCGGGATTGCCAACTTGACTGCAATCTCTGAAGAAGGAGCTTTACTCTGCGGTTTTGATACCGGACCTGCCGATACTCTTCTTGACTTGTGTGCAAGAAAATATTTAGGCAAACCGTATGATCAAAACGCCCAATGTGCGAGCACCGGTAAGGTTCAGGACAGTTTGTTAAATCGTTGGCTTGCCCACCCTTATTTTTCCAGAACACCACCTAAATCCACCGGACGTGAGCTTTTTAATGAAGAATTTTTAAAGGATGAAATATTACTTTCAGATGAAAAAAAATTAAGTATTCAGGATCTCATGGCATCTTTGACCGAACTTACCGTACGTTCGGCTTTTGAAGCTATAAAAAAGCAATGTCAGACTTATCCTGAACTTTTTAAGAGCACACTGGTTTTATGCGGAGGCGGTTCCAAAAATCCGCTGATCCGCAAAAATCTTACCTTAAGATGTCAAAAACTCGGAATAGAATGCGTCGACTGTGCTTCATACGGAGCTGATCCTGATTTTCTTGAAGCATTGAGTTTTGCCTGGTTTGCATACAGCTTCACGCATGCACATTCCCTAAAGCTGAATACCTGCACCGGAGCTGCATGTGATCTGATTGCAGGTTCTTTTACTCCTGCAATATCGGGAGCTTTTGCCAGAAAAGAACATGAATATTTTTAATAGTCCTGAAATTGCTCTTTTAACAAAAAATCTGAAGGGTACTGATCTGTCAATATAATATTTTTCAACAAATCAAAAGCGCTGCCCACTGTCAGAAATCTGATCTCCTCCCGATTTCCTGCAAAGTGTTTGCATAAACATGCAGGAGATTTTGCCTTTATACATACACCGATCCAAACCGTACCTACAGGATTACCGTCTCCTCCCAAATCAGGGCCGGCTACCCCGGATACACTGACAGCCACCTCCGCATGCGAATGCTCCAATGCTCCACAAGCCATTTCCATGACGCATTGACCGCTTACTTCCGTATACAGATCGAACACATTCTTTTTTACCCCCAACATCTCATGCTTGGCTTCATTGTTATAGACAACAAAACTGCGATCAAAATAACGCGAACTTCCCGGAACCATTGAAATGGTTGATGCAATCATTCCGCCCGTAAGCGATTCTGCAGTGACAATTTTGAATTTCTTTTGACTTTTTTCCCACGCTTCTTTTAATTCACAAGAAAAAACAGCAAGTTGAGTATTCTCTTGTTTTACCGTCATCTGATTTATTAAATTTGAATTTTGCATATTCATTTAAACCTCAATCTTCAAAATTAAGATCGTCAAAATGCACCATTTTGGTGTATTTTTGCCCAAAAATAACATTTTGATCATATATGGGGCATTCGATGCTTTAAATGATGTTAAAATACTTCTTAAATCAAAATCAATTAAAAATCAATACGATATTACAAATATTGAGGATATTTCATTATGACTATCAAAGTCGGTATATACGGTTACGGCAATTTAGGTAAAGGAATAGAATGCGCAGTCAACGCTGCGTCAGATATGGAACTGACAGCCGTTTTCACCAGACGTGATCCTTCTTCTTTAAAAATTGCATCAAAAACAGCAAAAGTCGTCAGTGTTAATGACGTTGAAGCATACAAAGATCAAATCGACATCATGATCCTTTGCGGCGGAAGCGCAACCGATCTTCCGGTACAAACTCCTGCTCTTGCCAAGATGTTTAACGTGATCGACAGTTTTGATACCCACGCAAAAATTCCCGAACACTTCAAACACGTCAATGAAGCAGCATGCAATTCAAAACATGTTGCGTTGATCTCAGCCGGTTGGGATCCCGGTATGTTCTCGTTGAATCGTTTATATGCAAATGCCATTCTGCCAGACGGTAAAGATTACACTTTCTGGGGTAAAGGTGTAAGTCAAGGACACTCCGATGCGATCCGTCGCATTAAAGGAGTACAGGACGCAAGACAGTATACCTGCCCCGTCGAAACAGCTCTTGAAGCAGTAAGATCCGGAGCTAATCCTGATCTTACTACTCGGCAAAAACATACACGCCTTTGCTACGTAGTTTTAAAAGAGGGTGCTGATGCTGCGTACGTCGAGCGTGAAATTAAAAATATGCCGAATTATTTCAGCGACTATGACACAACCGTACACTTTATTTCTCAGGAAGAACTCAACAGAGATCATAAAGGTCTTCCGCACGGCGGTTTCGTATTCAGATCAGGATTTACCGGCGCAAACAGAGAACATAAGCACATTATTGAATACAGCCTTAAATTAGACTCAAATCCTGAATTTACCGCAGGTGTGATCGTTGCTTATGCACGAGCTGTCGTTCGGCTTTACAATGAAGGTTGCGTAGGATGCAAAACCGTATTCGATATTGCTCCTTCTTATCTGTCACCTTTAAGCGCTGAAGAGCTGAGAGCTTCGATGCTTTAAAAGGCATTTTAAGATTTGTTGCTGAGTAAAAATCTTAACTTGTTTTAAAAGAGGAATATTTATTTGCAAATATTCCTCTTTTGTTTTGCAAGACTGCGCCTGACGATCAGACTGCACTTACCGAATTGTCGTGATCCTTAAGTTTCTGCTTGAACTCATCAAGTTTGGGGCAATCCAAAACCCAGTGCATGGCTTGCTCAAGAAAGCTGAGATCGCTTTTCTTGGCATTAAGGCTTGTGGCAACCTCATCAGGCCAGGAGCCGTAGCGCCAGGTCACGAGGTTTTTGAGGTTTGAGAAGGTGGCTTTTAACATGCCTTCCACTTTACCTTCGGCTCTGAGTCTCTCCCTGTCACCTTGG
>JALEXT010000169.1 GCA_022779845.1 Succinatimonas sp. | reverse complement strand
AAACCTTAAACTTTACCTCCCGAGTCTTTGCAAACGGCAACTCTGCCTCGCTTAACACCAAATATCAGGTTTTTCCGCATGTTCCGCTTATAGGTATAAAGCACAACGAAGACAATCTTGAAATGATCTGTGTAGATCCTTCAGGAAAAGTACTGAACTCCAGACTGCATTACACGATTTTCAGGATCATCCGCGATTATCAGTACGTATTGGACGGAGGATCGTGGAAATTCATTGCAAAGAACAGACGTTACCCCGTGTCTACCTCGGAACTTGAAAGCAAAGACGGTAAAGCGCTGTTACCGATTAAGGATCTTAACGACGGCGAATACCTTATCAATGTAAACGCCTCAGGCGGCAATTCCTCCTTATCTTTTACAAAAGGCTATTCTTTTTTGCAAAATGCCAATCTAAGTCCGGATCGCTTTGAAGTAACTTGCGATAAAAAAAACTATCTGCCGCAGGATAAAATCAAGCTCTCCTTTATATCACCTGCTGCCGGCACTGCCGACTTGTTGTTGGGGTCAAACGATATAGTACAGTCAAGACGTTTTGATGTAAAAAAAGGTGAAAACAGCATAGATATAAAAGCAGATGAAAGTTTCGGTGCCGGGGTGCACGCCCTCATCAGTATCAGTACTCCTGCACAAAAAATTCCCTCACCGGTAAGATCTTTTGGTCTCACCTTCATTCACATGAACAGTCAGAACAAAAAACTTCCCTTAAATGTCGAGGCACCGTCAACTGCAAGATCTGATGAAAAAATTACGGTAAAACTCGACGTGCCAGAGAGTAACGGAACGGTTCACTATACGGCATCCTTAGTAGACGAAGGCATACTCAATCTTACCTCTCATAAACTTGCTGATCCTTATGCCTTCTTCACCTCCGCACCTTCTTATGATCTTAAGATTGCAGATCTGTCCTCAAGACTGTTACACGCCTTCGGAGAAAACGGTCAAGGCTACGGCATGGGCGATATGATAGAAAATTCTGTTGATAAACAGACATCTTTTCTTGACAAACCCTATGTGATCTTAGAACAAGGTGTAAGTCAGGCCCAAGACGGCAAAGCCTCCATAGAATTTAAGATCCCGAAATACCAAGGAGCATTAAAGCTTACCGTAACCGCAGCCGATGATCAGGCTTTTGCAGCTTATGAAAAAATCATTACCGTACGAGATGAAGCAATACCTTCTCTTGGTCTTCCTGCCGACATGTACCGCAATGATGAAGCCAAGCTGGCTTTTGAGCTTCACAATCTTGAACTTGACGACGAAAATTTCGAACTCTCACTTCATTGTGACGAGGGATTGCAATGTAGTACTGTCGACAAAAAACATTTAATCGTTAAAAAAGGAGAGCGTCTGTCGTTTGACTTTAAAGTAAAGGCGGTAAAGGAAGGCAACGGCAGCATAACTTATACCCTTGCAAACGGCAAATTCCGTCAAAAGGATACGATAAAAACTGCCGTTCATGTACCTGTGCCATCGGTATTCACTCAAAGTACGCAGTATATTAATGCAAAAGGACGAGCCCTCATAAAACCGGCAATACCGCTTGATAAAACACAACACTCAAGTTTATGTTTCGGACCTCTTCCTTTTCTTGACAGGCAGGCACTGTTACACACGCTGAACCAAGCTGACCATAACGCTTATCAGCTTCAAGACAAGGCTCTCTTTTTGCTGTCATTACTGGCTTATCCTGACTCTCAGAAATTTACCCCCGAGATCAGGGAACTCTTTGAAGATCTGGTTGCCAGAACCGATGCTTCAGCTTTCTTTACCTCAGGTGACGAATACGCTCAGATTTTGGCCTGTCACGCCCTGCTTCAAGGTGTCAAGTCAGGTTTTTACCTTGCGCCTGAAATGCAAAACGGCTTAAGAGCACGCTTAAACAGCGCAGCCTCTTACTCATGGGAGCCGGTAAAGTCTTTGGCTTTGGAAAGTCAGGCTTCTTTGGGGGATCCTAACCTCTCACAATTGCGTTACTCATACGAGCTTGCAAAAGATCAGGAAATGTCACCTCTGACAGCAGTTTCGTACGCAAAAGCGTTCACCATGACAGGCGACGAATGGCACGCAAAAGAAGCTCTGGATTCGGCCGTAACCGGGCTTGAGCACCTTATAAAACTTAACAAACAAATAACCGCAGCCAAAACTCAGGATGCGCTGACAAAGGCTCTGTTAAATCGAAACAACTTTGAAAATGCTTCTTTGTCTTCGGCAAAATACGACTGTGCAAGCATTCTTGAGGCGGCAGTCTTATCCGACTCCTTAGAACTGCTTTCAAAACTTGATTTAAAGACTCTGTTAGACGGTGTACAACCAGGAGCCGTCACTGCTCAATTGCTAAAAAGTTCACTAACTTGTAATGAAGCGTCATCTCAAACGGTTAAACCAAAAGACGGCGGCTTTGAAGCTTTTAACCAGGAAAATCATGCTCTTTGGGCCACCTTGTCGACAGATGCTTACCCCAGCTTGTCGAATTCAAGCAAGGCAAACTTCAGAGTAAACGCCTCCTTCTTAAACAAGGACGGCAGTGCTTTGAAAGATGCTTATACACTAAATTCTCATGAGGAAACGGTTTTACTGCTTAAGCTTGAACACAAAGCATCGGGAAATTCAGATCTGGTAATACGAGGAGCTTTGCCTTCGGGAACCGTGCTTTACCGTGCTCTTGACGAAGAGCTTGATCAAAAAACTTTCGGTAATTTGGTAACTCCGAAAATTTTGCAAAGAGACGGGAATAATTTTACTTTGATCTTAGATGCCGATCGCATAAAAAATGTACAACAAATATGCGTAGGACTGTCTTTTAGAGCTGATCTTTGCGGTCATTTGGCTATGCCTGCTCTTTGCGTGGAAGATCCTGCATATGCAAGTCTTGATATATATCGTTTAAGCGATTACGTAACGGTTAAATGATCAAGTCTTACGGAGGGTATTTCCCTCCGTAACAGCTTAGGACTTCGTTGCTTTTTGCAAATTGCACAGAAAGCTTTTCAAAGCTTCCTGCCAAGGGCGCATTTGATTACCGATCGTAGTCATCAGATGCCGGTTTTCCAGTGCAGAATAATGCGGCCGGTCGGCACTTTGCGGGAATAAAGCTTTGTACTGGGCACTGCTGAGCGGATGTTTTTGACACTCTATCCCCAAACCGTCAACTACGGCACAAGCAAAATCAAACCAGGAGCACCATCCCTCATTGGTTACGTGATAAATGCCGTAATGATCGGTCAACGCCAACTTTAAAATTTCATAGCTGAGATCATTGGCTGAAGTAGGATTACCGAATTGATCCGCGACCACATTAATTTCATGTCGCTCGCTGGCAAGTCTGATCATGGTTTTTACAAAATTTTTCCCGACAGATCCGTAAAGCCAGGCGGTACGTACGATAAAAGTCCGTTCGCATTCTGCCTGAGCCAAAAACTCGCCTGCAAGCTTCGATCTTCCGTAAGCACTTACGGGACAAATCTGATCGCTTTCAGTTCTCGGAGCAGGATCTGTTCCTGAGAAAACATAATCCGTAGACACCTGAACAAATTTAGCACCTTGTTTTTTCGCCATTGCCGCCAGATATTCAGGACCGTGCGCATTGACCTTATAAGCCTGAGCTTCATTTTTCTCGCAACCGTCTACATTGGTCATGGAGGCAGCATTAATGATGAGATCATAAACGGAGTGTTTTGCAAACCAGCTTTCTACGCTTCGTAATGATGCTATGTCCAAACTTGCATGATCGGCATAATCTACCTGTGCATTACGATAAGCTTCGTCAACTTTGCCTATTTGACATTGCAAGCTCTCAAGCGAGCTTTTAAGTTCATGCCCCAACTGTCCTGAGGCTCCTGTTATTAAAATTCTCATTTTTAACTAACTCATTGCATATTCAATAAATTGTCTGTCTTTTTGAGAGAACACCAAAGCAAGACGGATATGCTGAAGCTTGGTTTCGTTCTGCTCTCCATATTGTCTTGATTTAAGTTGTTCAGTAGCTTCGTTCAGAAGCTTTTTCGGATCATCTTGTTCTTTGGCAAACTTAAGTTCAATCACCCAATAACGGTCTTTTACCTTAAACTCCAAGTCGGAGCGGCCTTTGGCGTTGTGCTTTTCAATTTTGGTTTGAATATTAGAGGCTGTAAGGTACATCTGCAGGTGAGAGCGGACTGAGGCTTCATCCTTTACCGGGTAGCGCTGATAGTCAATTGCAAAAAATATTTGGTTAAGTTTGGCAACTATGTCTTTTATCTCTCCTGAGCCGAACAAGTCCCAGGCTGTTTCTCCTATGATTTCCTGAGGTAACTGTCCTGAGAATACCTTGTCGGTAAATAATTGAGCCATGGATTTTGAGACTTCGTAGTTGGGGTAATTAAGTATTACCGCATCAGATTCAACCTTGGCTTCTTTAATGGTGAGATAGCCAGTTTGGTTGAGCATGGCAACGTCACTTATTGAATCCAAGTCCTGATTGCAATCGATTCTGTCCAAACTTACCAAAATGTCTTTACCGTAGTCTTCAGGTTTCTTTAATGAATGCTTTTTGATGTACTGCTCAAGTATCGTAGGTTTGCCCGAGGATTTGTACCAATAATTGCGAAATCCGTCTTCAGGTTTTGCAAGAAAATTTAAGACAGACCAAGGATTGAATACATGCTGTTTGCCGTACATTTCAAAACAGAAACCGTCATAGTAACGACGCATTTTGGCAAAGCATTCGTCAAAGCTTAAATACAGGATATTAGCTGCGTTTTCTATGTAGGGGGTAAAGTATTTTTCTACCTCCTGTACGGTATAACCTAATAAAGAGCCGTATTTGGTGCTTAAGCTTAGGTCTTGAATAAAGCTTCCTGATGAAAAAATATCTATGGTTCCGTATTTGCAGATGCCGGTTACGAACATAAAGCGAAAACGGGAACTCTGTCTTTTAAGCATGGCCGGTTAGTGTCAATCAAGTTGCAACAAATTTTTAAAAATTTTCTTCTCTTTATAGCCCCAAATAAGGGGAGTGTTTCAAGGGAGCTTTCGTTAGTTCCGTGATCTTGAATAGCGATCATGCTGCCTTTTTGCTCCCTTGA
>JALEXT010000152.1 GCA_022779845.1 Succinatimonas sp. | reverse complement strand
TGGTACGTTGCTCAATGCTGTAACGCCCTGCCACGATTTTTTTTAAATTTTCCCCAAGATCAGAAGGACTCACATCGGTCAAAAGCCCTAGATGACCGCGATTTACCCCCAACATCGGAACACGCAGATCTACCAACGTTCTGGCAGCACCCAGCAACGATCCGTCTCCGCCTACCACGATGAAGAGATCTTTGGTACTCATTTGAGAACGCGACAAAGAAGGGATCTCGGGGATATCAAAACCAACCGAAGTGTTTTGATCAAGATAAGGCTCTACGCCCAAAGCTCTTAATTTACAAGCTATTTCACGTATCGCACCTGCTACGGGACGATGATAAACCTTAGACAGGATCACCGCAGATTTAATATTTTTCTTATGCAACTCTTTCAAAATTAGGATCCGATCGTTTAATAAGAAGCTGAACAAGTGTTTTTAAGATCTTAACGCCTGATCGCTTTACCCTTCCAATTTTTTTTCACCGCAGGAGGCTCTTACTTTCAGTTTTGGCAAAAGCTCGATGCGCATCGGTAAAGAATCAGGATTTTGCAATTCGTAAAGCAATTGTGAAGCTGCCTTCTGCCCCAAAACAAACTTTCGCTGATGCACGGTGGTGAGAGGTACGCTGATCATGGATGAGGCGGCAATATCGTCAAAGCCTGCAATCTTAAGTTCATCAGGAACTTTTATCCCCTGATTCATGCAATAACTGAAGGCCCCCAAGGCGACGGTATCGTTAACGGCAAATACGCAATCAGGATCGTAACGCAACACCTCATCCATCGCTTTATAGCCTGAATCATAATCAGGATAAATATTCAAAACCTTAATTAAAGCATCTGCAACTCCGAACTTTTGCAATGCTTCGCGGCAGCCGCGCAAACGCTGTTTGGTGGTCTCGGCCTCGGCATTTCCCATGAGTGCAACCAGTTTTTTAACATGACACTTTGATATCAGATGTTCGGTAAGATCCCACGCTCCCTGAAAGTTATCGTTGATCACCGACGAAACGTTTTTTGATACGGGATTGTCAACACAAATCACCCTGATATTATTCTGCTCAAAAATTTTAAGATCGTCAGGGTGAGCGGTAACCGAAAGCAAAACCACTCCTTCTACCCGGTAAGAACACAGCATGCCGAAATACTGCAGCTCCTGCTCGCGGTTTCGCTGTACGTCACAAAGAAAAGTGCTGTATCCCTTCTCACGCATGTAAGAACTCACCCCCTGAGCCACACTGGCGTAATAAGGATTGGTAATGTCAGGTACCACAAGACCGATGATGCCTGATTTATGGGTGATAAGACTTGCTGCCAGAGGATTTTTTGAGTAGCCCATAGTCTCAGCTATATGCAAAATGCGGTTGCGCATCTTCTCGGAAACTCCCTTTTTTCCGTTCAGAGCACGCGAAACCGTGGCCGGATTTACTCCGCATTCTTTAGCAATATCTTTAATATTAATCATAAACAGAGCCTCGATTGTGCAGCTTGCTTCTTTGCTTATTCAACGCAAATTTTAACGCAAATGTTTGCTTAAAAAATTCTACGCAGATCGCAGATACAAAAATCCCCCGGAACCGGGGGATTTAAGATCCTTATCAGTCGCGGTGCAAACCGCGGGCAATCAAAGCATCAAGATGCATACTGTCCGTCAGCAGTTTGTCATAACGCAAGTCAAGATCGGGCATATAACGCAAATTGAGTCTTGAAGCCAAAGCAGAGCGCAAAAAACCTTTTGCACTTTTTAGCCCGCGCATGGCATTTTTGATTTCCTCTTCATCATCGGTGAGGAAACTTATATAGATCCTGGCATTGCGCAGATCGGGAGACACGGAAACTTCGGTTACCGTGGCTCTGTTTACGCGCGGATCTTTGATCTCATGCTGAAGTATGTCCGCCATTTCACGGCGGATGGCTGCCGCCACCCGCTCATTTCTTCCGTAACTTTTAGGCATTTCTCAGTCCAAAGTACGTTTAACCTCAACGTTCTCGAAGACTTCAATCTGATCGCCTTCGCGCACGTCTTGGTAGTTCTTAACGCAGATACCGCATTCAAGGCCCTGCTTGACTTCATTGACGTCGTCTTTGAAACGGCGCAGGGAATCAAGTTCGCCTTCGTAGATGACCACGTTGTCACGCAACACGCGTATGGGAGCAGAACGCTTGACCACACCTTCTGACACCATACAACCGGCGATGGAACCGAACTTAGGATGATGGAAGACGCTGCGAACCTGAGCCAAACCGATGATCTCCTGACGCACTTCGGACTTCAAAAGTCCTGACATGGCTTTCTTGACATCATCGATAAGATCGTAAATTACGCTGTAGTAGTGCAAGTCGACACTTTCAGTCTCGATCACACGGCGAGCCGGGCCGTCGGCACGTACGTTAAAGCCCACGATAATGGCATTGGAAGCGGTAGCCAAAGTTGCGTCGGTTTCGGTAATACCGCCGACACCCGAGCCGACGATGGCGACCTTGACCTCATCATTGCCCAATTTTAACAAGGCATCGGAAATGGCTTCGACAGATCCCTGAGTATCGGCCTTAAGCACGATGTTGAGCTCGGTAGCAGTATTATCCTTGAACATATTTTCAAGTTTGGC
>JALEXT010000151.1 GCA_022779845.1 Succinatimonas sp. | reverse complement strand
GGGAACTAAACACGATTTGTACTGTCATTAACAGGCTTAAGCAGTCATTAGTTACAGATTTTTTAACTGATCAAAAAGATCAAAAAAAGACTAAAGACTTTTGTTTTTCGGTCGATAGAGAGTGAAAAGAGGCAGAGTTGCTATATGCGGCACTGTGCTGAGGAGAGAAATTAAAGTCCCTTTTGAAAAGGGGGAAAGGTTGCATCTATGCAATATTTAGATACGGTTGCTTCCACAGGCTCCGTGCGCGGAGCAAATTTACAGGACAATATGCCGGATCGCAGTGTGTATTCTGATCCTAAGCAAGTGGACGATGACACCCGAGATCTTAAGGCTGATGCGGTAAAGGTAAAGAAAAGTGAAACGGTTCCTTCTCTTAAAGATGAAGCAGAGGATCTTGCGCAGCGTACTAACGAAAAGCAGGAAAAGCTTTCTGAAAAAGAGCTTGAGGAGCAAAAGCAGAAAGCCAAGGAGCTGTCGGCAAAGTTAAACGCGCAGAATATAGGTTTATCATTTTCTGTTGATGATGCTACTTCCGATACCGTTATCAATGTTACCAATCGCAGTACCGACGATTTGGTACGTCAGATCCCTTCTGAAGATATGTTACGTTTTCAGAAGATCATCTCTGATTTTGAGGATAAGACCAAAGGTCAGGTTGTGGATGAGCTTTCAAAGCAGAAGTCTAAAGACATGTTGAAAGGACTTATCTTAGACGATCTCGTTTGATTTTAAAAAATCATAAAAAAACGGTTTCCAATTTCGGAAACCGTTTTTTTTTCTAAACAAATTTGTGCTTCAGCCGATACAATAGGTACATAGGTATATTGTATTTGCAGGAGAATTCAATGTACGGAAGAAATTTAAAAGCTTACAGACGTACGAGTCTTGAAGCAGAATTATCCGTAGCTACACCGCATCGTGTCATTCAGATGCTTTTCAACGGTCTTATTGAGCGTCTGTCACAAGCAAAAGGTGCTATAGAGCGAAAAGATCTTGAATATAAAGCCAATCGCATCACCAAGGCATTGGGGATCTTAGACGGGTTGCAGGGGGCGCTTGATCGCAAAGAAAATCCTGAGTTGTCAGATAAGATGTATGCGCTTTACGATTACATGAAGGTTTTGCTGAGCAAGGCTTCATCGAATTTGGAAAGTGAACCTATTGATGAAGTGATCAAGCTTATAACCCCCATTAAAACGGCATGGGACAATATCCCGGAAAACGTTAAAGCTCAGGCAAATGCCGAGATCCTGGCAAAGCAATAGAGTTTCGTTCCAACTTGCATAAATGCAGAAGATCCTAAACGATCTCAGAAATAAAAATCCCGGCACAAGCCGGGATTTTTTTTGTGACGAACGAATATTATAAGGTGTGTACCGACATGGTATTTGTGGTTCCTGAAGGTACCAGAGCACCGTTTACCATAATGATGGTATCCCCTTTGCGGGCAAGTTTCTCGCGTTCGGCATATTTCATACCAAGCTTGAAAAATTCATCGGTTGAGCTGATGCGATTTACAAGTTTAGGCAAGACTCCGCGTACGAGACACAGTTGTCTGGCGGTTTTTTCGTTTGGAGTTAAGGCAAGGATCGTAGCACGAGGGAAGTATTTGCGCAAAGCCATAGGTGAGCTGCCGTGTTCGGTAGCAACGACGATGAGCGGTGCGTTCAAAGTTTCGGAAGCTTCAACGGCGGCTAAACATACGGCTGCTGTGGTGGAGACTTTTCCTGATAAAAGTTCTTCTGAGTGCAGACGTGCTTTGATTTCACGGTCGGTTCTTACGCAGATGCTGCTCATGGTCTCCACGGCTTCACGCGGATATTTACCTTTGGCAGATTCTCCTGACAGCATTACGGCATCAGTACCGTCGATAATGGCGTTGGCCACGTCTCCTGCTTCTGCTCTGGTAGGACGAGGGTTTTTTATCATGGAATCGAGCATCTGAGTTGCAGTGATCACGATCTTACCCATTTCATTGCAACGGCGGATGATGCGTTTTTGGGCAAAGATCACTTCTTGAGCCGGAATTTCAACACCCATATCGCCGCGAGCAACCATGATCCCGTCAGCTGTTGCCAGAATGTCCTCGAAATTATCTATGCCTTCCTGGTTTTCAATTTTGCAAATGATTTTAATGTCTTCACCGCCGTTGGCATCCAAAAATTCACGAATGTCCAAAACGTCGCGACGAGATCTGGTGAAAGACGCTGCGACAAAATCTACATTGCGTTTAATGCCGAAAAGCAGATCCTGTTTGTCTTTATCAGACATAAAAGGCATTGAAATATGGGTATTGGGCAGATTCACACCTTTGTGTTCGCCTAATACACCGTTATTCAGAACTTCGCATTCAACTTCGGTATCGGTTGTTGAAAGAACTTTCATACCGATGAGGCCGTCATCAAGAAGTACGGTATCGCCGCGGTTTAGATCGCGGGCCAGATCAGCGTAGGTTACGGAAATTATTTTATTATTTCCTATTACTGATGAATCGGTGGTGATGGTGATGTGATCGCCGGTTTTAAGTTCTATATCCTGTCCATTTTCAAGTTTATTGGTACGGATTTCAGGACCTTTGGTATCCAGAAGAACGGCAAAGAGTCTGCCGTATTCTTTCATAATTTTTTCTATGGCGTCGATACGGCGTCCATGTTCTTCATAGTCGCCGTGAGAAAAATTCAGACGCATTACATTCATGCCTGAATCAAGGAGAGTTTTTAAAACGGAGGGATCTTCTGACTTAGGTCCGATGGTACAAACCATCTTGGTCTTTTTCATATTTTTCCTTTGCGCTTATCTATTTTTGCAACTTTGTTTCATATCTTCTAATGGCGCAAATTATAGCAGAAATTACGAAGACTTAAGGCTCTTGCATAGCAGATCGGAAGAAAAAAATCGGGTACTAAAAAGCCCGCCTTTAAGGCGGGCTTGAAGATTTTGTTTCAGTCAGTTTCAGAAGAGCTTGCAGTAAATTACAAGCTGCAGACCTAAAACGATGAATGACAAAGCGGCTGCTCCGCCGTAGCACACATACCAGAAGATCTTGCTGTGAATATTGAAGTCATGGGTAGAGTGGTACATACGGTGGAGTGAGTAAAAGCTCAGAATGAACACGATGCCGAAGAGCACCAGAGCCAGGAACCAGTTGCCTAAAATGGCTTTGGCCTGAGCAAAACTCAAAAGACCGGTGGTAACGTCGGGAGAGCATATGCCGGCCAGAATGAACACCACCATTACGGCGGGAAGCACCCAGGCAGCGACCATACCGCCGGTACCGAACATCAGCCAGAAAATGGGCTCGTCAGAACGGGTAGGAAGAATAGGACGCATAAATCTCTCCTTTACTTGGTAAGCAGTGCGGCACCGAGAACTACGACGAAACCGCCGATGGCAGCAGCGTAGAGACCGATCTTGGTGACATAGTCAGGAAGCAGCTCGGTGCTGTTCTTGTTCATGAATACACGCACGGCCTTAGGCATGAGGTTGAACCAGGTAACCATGTGGAAGAGCTGAGCCACAAGGGTCAGTACGTTCAGTGCGATCACCACAGGATTGCCTAAGAAGCTCTGAACCCACCAAAGGTACGGAGCAACGCTGTCGGCGTTCTGATTACCGCTGTCCAAGTCACACATGGCAAACAGGAAGATGCCAAGTGCAATTTCCAAGGTGGCGAACAGTGCGAGTACGGCAGTACCTTCACGGATCATGTAGCGTATGTAGAAGGGATTTTCCTTCCACCAGGTGGCCTTCACTTCAGGGTGATACGGCTTGCGGAACGATTTAACTTCTGACATTGCTTACTCCTCAGGCTTAAAAAGCTTGATGACATAGTCGGTGGCACTCATCTTCTTGCCAAGCTGAATGGCAGAAGAAGGATCTACCTGTTTAGGGCAGACTTCTGAGCAGTAACCGACGAAAGTGCATCCCCAGACGCCGTTCTCGGAGTTGAGGAAAGGCAGACGCTGAGCGGTACCGCTGTCACGGCTGTCGGTGTTGTAACGATACAGCAGAGTTAAGGCGGCAGGACCGATGAACTCAGGATTCAGCTTGTACTGCGGGCAGGCAGCATAGCAGCAACCGCAGTTGATGCACTGTGCAAACTGCAAGTAAGCTTCCATTTGCATGGGGCTTTGCTTGAAGTTCTTGTTAAGCGGCATGTTGGCATCTTTCTTCGAAGGAATGATGTAGGGCTTGATAAGCTCAATCTTCTCGATGAGATCCGACAGATCGACGACCAAATCACGCTCGATGGGGAAGTTGGCCAAAGGCTCAATCTTCAAAGACTGTCCGTCGTAATCACGTAAGAAGGTTTTGCAGGCAAGATGAGGAACGCCGTTGACCATCATGCCGCAGGAACCGCAGATTGCCATACGGCAAGACCAGCGGAAGGACAGGGAAGGCTCGAGATTGTCCTTGATATAGAACAAAGCTTCAAGCAGAGAAGTGCCGTGGTGATACGGAACGTCGAAAGTCTGTTCCCAAGGCTTTTCATCCTGCTCCGGACGATAACGGAGCACGGTGATCTTCATATTTTTGATATCGTTCTCAGCCATTTGTTACTTGGCCTCCTTTGCTGCTTTGGCCTTTCTTGCGGCCTCTGCCTGCTCAGCCTCAGCGCCGTAAACGCGTTTGGCAGGCTGGAAGGTAGTGATCTTAACGTCCTGGAGCTTGATCTCAGGCTCGCCGGTTTCCTGATTCATGAAAGCCAGAGAGTGTTTGAGGAAGTTCACATCATCACGCTGCTTATACGCACCGTTAGGTCCGTCCAAGCGCTGGTGGGAACCGCGGGACTCTTTGCGGTTGATGGCTGAATATACCATGGTCTGAGCAACGTCGAGGGTGTAACCGAGCTCGATGAGGTTCATCCATTCGGTATTGAATACGCGACCGCGATCGGAAATACCGATGTTCTTGTAACGCTGTTTGAGTTCTTTGAGTTTCTCGATGGTAGCGGCCATGGATTCTTCTTCACGGTAAATACCGACGCCTGCTTCCATAGATTCACCCATTTCATGGCGAACTTTACCCTGAGACTCAGTTCCCTTGATGTCAAAGAGGGAGAGGGCACGTTTCTCGGCTGCTTCTGCCTGACGGGCCAATTCTGCAGAATCGTAATCCTTGACAGCATGAGCACGCTCGGCCATTGCATCACCGCCGGCTTTGCCGAATACCACAGTTTCAACCAAAGAGTTGGAACCAAGACGGTTGGCACCGTGAATACCGACTGAAGCGCACTCGCCGGCAGCATACAGACCTTCCATAGGAGTGGCGGTTCTGCCGTCGGTTTCAATACCGCCCATGGTGTAGTGAACCACAGGACGCACAGGCACAGGGGCTTTGACCGGATCAACACCGGAGTAGGTTTGAGCCAGTTCGCAGATGAGAGGCAGACGCTCGTGCAGATATTTTTCACCCAAGTGGGTCAGATCGAGCAGTACGGCTTCGCCCAAAGGATACTTAATGGTACGACCCTTCTTGGATTCGTTCCAGAAAGCCTGAGACAGACGATCACGAGGACCCAATTCCATGTACTTGTTCTTAGGCTGTCCTACGGGAGTTTCAGGGCCCAAGCCGTAATCCTGCAGGTAACGGTAATGGTCTTTGTTATACAGAACACCGCCTTCGCCGCGGCAGCCTTCGGTCATCAACAGGCCGCATCCGAGCAAGCCGGTAGGGTGGTACTGTACGAATTCCATGTCACGCAAAGGAACGCCGTGACGATAAGCCAAAGCCTGACCGTCGCCGGTAACGATACCGCCGTTGGTGTTGAACAGATAGCAACGTCCGGCACCGCCGGTGGCTAAGAAGACGGCCTTGGCGTTAATTTGACGGAAAATACCGTTCTGCAGATCGTAGCAGACCACACCGCGGCAAACCCCGTCTTCTACCAAAAGATCGAGAACAAAGTGTTCGTCAAAACGCTCTATGGAGGGGAATGATACGGAGGTCTGGAACAAAGTATGGAGCATGTGGAAGCCGGATTTATCGGCTGCGAACCAAGTGCGGGGCACCTTCATGCCGCCGAAACGACGGACGTTTACGTCGCCGTTTGGCTTACGTGACCAAGGACAACCCCAATGTTCTAGCTGATAAAGCTCAGGGGTGGTGTGACGTACAAAGTATTCGACAACGTCCTGTTCGCACAACCAGTCGCCGCCGGCAACGGTATCTTCAAAGTGCTTTTGCAAAGAGTCGTCTTCGCGAACTACACCGGCAGCACCGCCTTCTGCGGCAACGGTGTGTGAACGCATAGGGTATACTTTGGAAATGAGCGCAACGCGAAGCTTGGGATCAGCCTGCGCAACTGCAATAGCAGCACGAAGACCAGCTCCGCCGGCACCCACGATCGCAACATCGTATTGATATTTTTCCACGTGAATCTCCTAATGATCCGAACTGCGTTTACCTGTTTTAGGCAGACACAGTCAGACAGCAAGCAAAAAATCGTTGTAATTATATATGAAAACAAGGCTACATTTGTATGCAGCCTTTTGTGTAGTCTAAATCTTGCGGGCCATGCCGCATTTTAGATTGTAGATCCAGCCGGATGGAAATTTAACGGCAAAGCGGTTGCCCCATGCGGATCGGTGTGCCTTCAACGATATTATCGGTAAAATCTCCGAAACTTTCCGGCCACATGCATATTACGGTTGAACCAAAACAGAAATATCCGATTTCTTCACCTTTTAAGAAAGAGTACTGATCAGGTTCATAATATTTTATTCCTAATCCTTTACGACGTTTTACGGTGCCTGACCAACTGGTGTGAATGCTTCCTACAATAGCGGCGCCAACAAAAATCAGGCAAAAAGGTCCGTCCTGAGTTTCGAATATGCAGACAAGACGTTCATTGGCTGTATATAGTCCTGGCATATGAGAAGTATTGCGTTTGCCTACCGGAAAGTGACGCCCCGGTATATGAATGGTTTTTACCAAAGTAGCGTCTATAGGCATGTGCACACGGTGATAATTTGACGGAGAAAGATATAAGGTTGCGAACTTACCGTTTTCAAAAGGAGCGCAGTCTTTACTGTCACCGCCCATCAGGGCTTTGAACGAGTAGTCTATGCCTTTTGCTTGTATAAGACGTCCTGCCGTGATTGTTCCGCAGGCACCGATCGTTCCGTCAACAGGGGATATTCCCAAACATTTATCTGCAATCGGGCGTGCGTCTTTTTTCAGTTTTCTTATAAAAAATTCGTTAAAAGTTGCATAACTTGCCGGATCAGTTTTTTGACATTCCTCAAGATTTATATGGTAGGCCTTGATGAAATCACGGATTAAAAAGGCTGAAATCTTGCCCATTTTTGCCTCTGCAAGTCTCCCCATAAGTTTGGTCAGAGTTGAAAAAGGCATGGTGTAGTCAAAAAGTTTCAATAAAGTGTTAGTTAAAGACATGGGCTGATCCTGAAATAAGGCCTCTAAATTGTTTTTTAGATTCTAACAGACAGAATATGCTTTCATCAGAAACGTTTGCAGGATGAGTTTTAATTGTCAGAATTTTCGCCTGCTGCGATCAAATGTGCATACATCATAGGAGGAATGATCTGTTCGTCTGAAGTAAATTTCGTACGCAGTCTTCTTGAGAGTTCCGTTTTATCCTGAATGTTTAAAAGCGGCAACAATCCAAGCGCAGTCATAATATTGTTCATGGTTCGCACGTAATGACCGTTATTAGCTTTTATGTAAAGAATGGGGCCGTCGCCGCCTATCGGATAATCAACCAGTAGCAAAGCACGTCTTAATGAATTTTTAATTTCGTGAAAGTCGGCAGTGATACCAGCGTC
>JALEXT010000139.1 GCA_022779845.1 Succinatimonas sp. | reverse complement strand
ACAAGTATGCACGGTCAAAAAATGCTTCCCGCCAAATTTAGGCGGAATCCGCCAAAAATTGACGTTTTTTAGGATTTAACGTCTGATTTTCAAAAAGTTAGCTAATTGAACGTTTAGTTCAAAAATGTGATATTGATCCTCTTTTTATATTCACCAAAACAAAATTAAAAATCGATATAGAACACATGATCACATTAAAAGCAAAATCAGAACCGTCAAAACAGCCAATACAACTGTTACAGACAAAGGCAATTTAAAAGCAGAGCTTAGAATTGCTGCAACAGTACCAGACAAGGCGATCACATAATGATCTCCCAAAGAAAAAAAGATCCCCGGAAAAACCAACGCCGTTAATGCTGTATAGGGAATAAGGTAAAGCACGCGTTTCATAAAACGTCCGAAACGTACCTTAGAGATCACTGTTGCAGGAAGAACTCGCAGAGGGTAATTAACCATTGCCATCACAACGATGACTGCCCATAAATAAAAGGAAGAATGAGCATCCATCACAGAACCTCCATTTTTTTACTAATTTTATGTTTTGCAAGTAAAGCTTTCTCTTCAGCTTCTTCTTCAGGAGTTTTAATAAAAAATGCCCCGATCACGGCTCCGGATACCATGGTTATAACCAAAGCCCAGCTGGTTGCAGTTAATCCGTAAAAATGTTCAAAAACAACGTAAAGCAGGCTGTCACTTACTGCAACAGCTAAAACAACTATAAAAAGCCGTCTGTTTCCCTGACATCCAGGTACTATGATGGCAATAAAAAGAGCATAAAGAGCAATACCCAGAGCCAACGTCACAGATTCAGGCAGAAATTCTGAAGCAGCAAGACCTAATAAAGTTCCCGTATTCCAAGCAAGATAGGAACTAGTGAATAATCCGAGAAAATAAGGGGTATTTGCATATTTTTCATCTGCAGTGGTAAAAATTGCAAAAGTTTCATCCGTTACCCAATGTGAAAACAACAGCCTTTTCAAGGTTGACAGTTGCTTAAATCTGGCAAACACACATGTGCTCATGATGAAATAACGAAAATTTATGAGAAAAAGTCCGATGGCAACAGTAATGAGACCTGCTCCTGCACCGGCCATGGCTACTCCCAGAAATTGCCCCGCTCCTGAGTAAGAACTAAGAGAAATGCATATGGTTTGCAAAGGAGTAAAACCTGTTTGCAATGCAACTACGGCAAAAGCAATGGCTACGGGGATATAGCCCATTACAATAGGTAAAGAATCCTTGGCCCCTTTCAAATAAAGCGCAAAATTTGAAGGCTTTGCGATACCGTTTTTATTCACAGTTTTCATATCCGCAGTATTTTACTCGTGCATTGCACTTTTTTGGTCATTTAATCTTCAGATATTGCACCAAATTCAGTGCACGGATACTATGATTGAAAAATCTGGATCAAATCGGATCCTCAAATCGAGTTTCAATTTCAAGATGAAAGAATTAGATATTGCAAAATTCGGCGGCACTTCCGTCGGTAACTTTAAAGCCATGTTGTCAAGCTACAAGGTATCGATCTCTAACAAAGCCACAAAATTGGTGGTGATCAGTGCCTGCTCAGGAGTAACCAATATCTTGGTGGAACTGGCTTCAGGGGCATGCAACAGCGTAAAAGTTGATGAACTCATCTCAAAATTGCGTGATATTCATTATGAAATCATCGCAGGCTTAGGCGGTGAGCAAGAACTAAAAGATCATATCGAAGAGCACTTAATCGAGATAAGAAAACTTGCTCAAGAAGCCTCCATGGAACGCAGCGACGATCTTACCGATCGCATCGTAAGCCATGGCGAGTTGATGTCATCCTACCTATTTGCCGCTTTATTCAACCATTTCGGAACTAAAGCCATTTGGTTTGATATCCGCCGCGTCATGCGTACCGACTCAGCTTTTGGTTGTGCCGTGCCATTGGTTGAAGTAATCGGTTCTCTGTGTAAAGAACATCTTCAGCCTCTGCTTGAAGGTGATGCAATTGTGATCTCCCAAGGATTCATTGCCTCAAACAGCGAAGGTCAGACAACCACCTTAGGCAGAGGAGGTTCTGATTATTCGGCTGCCTTGTTAGGTGAAGCCTGCAATGCAACTTCAATTTCCATCTGGACAGACGTACCCGGTGTGTATACTACAGATCCGCGCATTGTTCCTCATGCCAAAGCTATTCCTGAACTTACCTATCTTGAAGCAGCAGAAATGGCTACATTCGGTGCCAAGATCCTTCACCCCTCGACTTTGGTCCCCGCAGTACGCCGCGATATTCCGGTCTATGTAGGCTCAAGCCGCGAACCGGAAAAAGGAGGGACTTGGGTTCGTACCAAAACCGAGTCACATCCTGCATTCAGAGCCGTTGCTTTACGCAAAAATCAAAGCCTCATCGTACTTTCTTCTCCGAAGATGGTCGGAGCATCTGGTTTCTTAGCCAAAGTTTTTGAAGTTTTTGCTCAATACAAACGTTCAGTTGACTTAGTCTCAACTTCAGAAGTATCCATTGCCATAACATTGGATGCCGGTACCAACACTTCCGGCATCAATCAGGCAATTCCTGATCAAATGCTTGCTGATTTAAGATGTTTTTGTCATGTGAAGGTTGAAAGCGGACTTTCATTGGTTGCCGTGATCGGCAATCAGATGTCTGATATTCCGGGACTTACCACGGAAGCCTTAAGTGCCATTCGCGATTACTCGGTAAAAATGATTTGCTACGGAGCTTCATCGCACAATCTCTGCTTCCTTCTCAAAGCTGAAGATGCCCCTGATGCCCTGGTAAAGATCCATAAACACTTACTTGAAGACTAACTCTTTTTGACATCCTCCCCTCTCTAAAGAGAGGGGATTCCTACCGATCTCTTGGGAGATCTTCGGCGGGTTCCTCTTGCTGACCACCAATGTGATTCACTTGGGAGGCGAGCCGGGCAAGTCCTGCCCTTAGTATGTTACGCGCG
>JALEXT010000107.1 GCA_022779845.1 Succinatimonas sp. | reverse complement strand
TTTTTATCTGGATCATGTCGGCATGGGCGAGATAATCAGCGGTAACGCCGAAGCGTCCTGAGGCTACCTGACGAACCTTAGAACGCAGACTGTCGCCTTTTTTAAGCGGAATATCCTTGACTACGGCATCTCCGAGCACTGTTTTTAAGGTGGTGTCTTTGGTGATCAGAGCATCGCGATCCGGATCTTCGCCGCCTTCACCTGAATTGGACATGGAACCAAGACGGTTCATGGCAACGGCCAAAGCGGTATGTGCTTCCGTGGAAATGGCCCCCATCGACATGGCAGATGAGGCAAAGCGGTGAATAATGCTCTCCTCGCTTTCAACCTCGTCAAGAGGCACGGCCTTAGTAGGTTTAAAGCCGAACATGCCGCGCAAAGTCATAAGACGTTTTGACTGATCGTTTATTTCCTTTGCGTACTGTTTGTAGAGTTCGTAGTCTCCGTTGCGTACGGCTCTTTGCAGTGAAACCACGGCCTGCGGGGTCCACATATGCTCTTCACCGCCGTATCTCCAGTTGAGATCTCCTCCTGAGGATAAGGACAGATCGGCACGGTTTATACGGTTGAAAGCCTGAGTGTGGATCTTTACGGCCTCATCGGCTATATCGAAGAGTCCCACTCCGCCTACCTGAGTTGAGGTGTTCTTAAAGTATGTATCGACAAATTCCTGTGACAGACCGATGGCTTCGAAGATCTGAGCTCCGGTGTAAGACATGTAAGTGGAAATACCCATCTTCGACATGGTCTTGTAAAGCCCTGCATCGATGGCATGTACGTAGTTTGCCAGGTATTCACGCTCCTGCTCAGGTCCCTGAGCCAGAGATTTGACCACCGCAAAGGCGGCGTAAGGGTTGACGGCTTCGGCACCGTAACCGCCCAGGAGAGCAAACTGATGCACAGTGCGGGCAGAACCTGTTTCCACTACCAAACCGGTTGAAGTTCTAAGTCCGTGACGTACCAAACACTGATGGACTGCGGAAGTGGCCAGAAGTGCGGGTATGGCAAGGCGTTTTTCACTGACGCGGCGATCGGTAATGATGAGAATGTTTTTGCCTGATTTTACGGCATCAACCGCAGCTGCCATGATCGAGGCCAAGCGGGCTTCGATACCGTCTTTTCCCCAGCTTAACGGGTAGGTAATATCAAGTTCCTGAGAGCGGAATTTCGAGCCGGTGAAAGCATCGATATTACGGATCTTCTCCATGTCGGCATCGCTTAACACCGGCTGCGATACTTCAAGACGTACCGGAGGATTGTTGTCCATGATATTCAGAAGATCAGGACGCGGACCGATGAAGGAAACCAGTGAGGTTACCATGGCTTCACGTATAGGATCGATAGGAGGATTGGTAACCTGAGCAAAGAGCTGACGGAAATAATCGTAAAGCTGACGAGGTTTTTTGGACAATACGGCCAAAGGAGCGTCGTTGCCCATGGACAATACCGGCTCTTTTCCGTTTACAGCCTTGGGCTTGATAAGACGTTCGACGTCTTCGCGGGTATAGCCGAACACGCCCATCAGTGCTTTTAAGTTGAGATTAAGCGGCAGGCGCTCGGGCTCTTCTTTGATATCGGAAAGGCGGATACGAACCTTTTCAATCCATTCAGGATAAGGACGGGCGGTTGCAAGAGAATTCTTGATCTCAGAATCGTCGATGATGCGGCCTTGTTCGGTGTCGATGAGCAGCATGCGACCAGGCTCAAGTCTCCAGTGTCTTAACACGCGTTTTTCATCGATGTTAAGAACTCCGGCCTCAGAAGCCATTACGACGAGATCGTCTTTGGTGATGAGGTAACGCGCAGGACGCAGACCGTTTCTATCCAAAGTGGCACCCACCTGACGACCGTCGGTAAAGGCTACGGCAGCAGGGCCGTCCCAAGGTTCCATCATGGCTGCGTAGTATTCATAAAAAGCACGCAACTTGGGATCCATGAGTTTGTCTTTTTCCCAGGCAGAAGGGATCATCATCATGGCAGCCTGTGCCAGGGAGTAGCCAGACATGGTCAGCAGTTCGAAGACGTTGTCAAAAGATGCCGAATCGGACTGTCCTTGGAAAATAAGCGGCCACAGCTTCTCCAAATCATTTCCGAACACCGGAGAGCTGATATGCTTTTCGCGGGCACGGATCCAGTTAAAGTTACCGCGCAGGGTGTTGATTTCTCCGTTGTGGGCGATCATGCGGAAAGGATGAGCCAAAGACCATTGCGGGAAAGTATTGGTGGAGAAACGCTGGTGAATAAGGGCTATAGCAGATATGCAACGTGAGTCTTGCAGATCTTTGTAATATTCACCTATCTGTTTTGCCAGCAATTGGCCTTTGTATACTATGGTGCGGGCAGAAAGAGAGGGAATGTAGAATTCTTTGCAGTGTTTTAAATGCAGGTTGTCTATGGCAATTGAGCAGCGCTTTCTGATGATGTAGAGTTTGCGCTCCAGAGCATCGGTTACCAGAACGTCGGGGCTGTGACCTATGAAGATCTGACGTATGACCGGTTCTTTTTCACGTACTACCGGGGAGATGGGAATTTCCTCATCTACGGGTACGTCTCGCCAGCCTAAGAGCACCTGACCTTCGGCGGCCACGGCTCGTTCTATTTCTTCTTGGCAGGCGTGACGCGAGGCTTCTTCCTGAGGAAGAAATACCATACCTACGCCGTATTCTCCAGAAGGCGGGAGAGTGACTCCCTGGCGTCTCATGTCGTCACGGAAAAGTTGATCGGGGATCTGTATGAGTATGCCTGCGCCGTCGCCCTGAAGAGGATCGGCTCCTACCGCGCCGCGGTGAGTCAGATTCTTGAGCACTTCCAGAGCCTGAGAGACCAGACTGTGGCTCTTCTGTCCCTTGATATGTGCGATGAAGCCGACGCCGCAGGCATCATGTTCGTATTCGCTGCGATAAAGGCCTTGCTGTGCCATAGTATTACCTGTTTTAGTGCATTTTGAACTGCAGGGGTAGAACGGGTCCCTTGCGGGACCCGTGTGTTTATTTAAATTTTATTTTTATAATCAGTAAATTAGCTGATTAAAGAGCATAGTAGAGCTCGAACTCGGCAGGGTGCGGAGTGGAGCGTACTTTGGTATCTTCCTCAACCTTCAAATCGATGAAGGACTGGATGAAGTCTTCGCTGAACACACCGCCTTCAAGCAGGTAGTCGTGATCGGCTTCCAAAGATTTGAGTGCTTCTTCCAAAGAGGTGCAGACCTGAGGAATGGCAGCAGCTTCTTCGGCGGGCAGATCATAAAGGTTCTTGTCCATAGGATCACCCGGCTCGATGTGATTTTTAATACCGTCAAGACCGGCCATCAACATGGCTGCAAAAGCCAGATAAGGATTGGCGGTGCAGTCGGGGAAACGAACCTCGATGTGAGCGGCCTTAGGGTTGATGGAATAAGGAATACGGATTGATGCAGAGCGGTTGGATGCAGAATATGCCAGCATCAAAGGAGCCTCAAAATGCGGTACCAAACGCTTGTAAGAGTTGGTGGACGGGTTGGTGAAGGCATTTAAGGACTTGGCGTGTTTGATGATACCGCCGATGTACCACAAAGCTTCCTGAGATAGTCCGCCGTACAGAGGACCTGCGAAGATGTTCTTGCCGTCTTTGCCGATTGACTGGTGGCAGTGCATGCCAGAGCCATTGTCTCCGTAAATAGGCTTAGGCATAAAGGTAGCGGTTTTGCCGTACTGGAAGGCAACGTTCTGCACTACATACTTATACATCATCACATCGTCAGCCTTCTTGGTAAGAGAGCTGAACTCGGTGGCGATTTCATTCTGACCTGCGGTGGCAACTTCGTGGTGGTGAGCTTCGATCTTCATGCCCATCTTGGCCATGACTTTGCACATAGCAGAGCGGATGTTCTGTGAAGAATCCACGGGAGGAACTGGGAAGTAACCGCCTTTGACTGCAGGACGGTAACCTTTGTTACCGTCTTCATATTCAGTGTCTGAATTCCAAGCAGCTTCTTCATCGTCGATTTCAACCATGGAACCTTTCATTTCGGTCTTGAAACGAACTGAATCAAAGAGGAAGAATTCTGGCTCGGGTCCGAAGAAAGCCTCATCACCGATGCCGGTAGATCTTAAGTATTCTTCGGCACGCTTTGCGATGGAACGGGGATCGCGATCATAGCCGGTCATGGTCTGAGGCTCGAGAATATCGCAACGTACGATCAAAGTAGGATCAGCATAGAAAGGATCGATCTTAACGGTGGTGATGTCCGGCATCAGGATCATGTCAGACTTGTCGATCCCGCGCCAGCCGGCGATGGAGGAGCCGTCAAAGAGTTTGCCCTGTTCAAAGAATTTCTCGTCGATGGCATCGGCAGGCAGGGAGATATGCTGCTCCTTGCCGCGGGTATCGGTGAATCTGAGATCCGCAAACTTAACATCGTTGTCTGAAATCAGTTTGCTAACATCGCTAAAGTCCATATCGAACTCCCCAAATAAAAAAAGAAATTTCTAAGTTTTTAAAAAGAAACTCTTTAAAAACTTCGTATAGCTAAATTCTGCTTTTTAATGGTGAATAAGTCAAAGGGAAAGAGCATATATTTCCAAAAGTGATCATCACGACATTCAAAGTGATCAATAAAAGTGCAATATGATAAAAACCATTAAAAATCAATTTGATAACTGTAACAACCACATGATAAAACGGTAAGCTTCTGCTTATCAAAACCTTTTATAAAAGGGAATAATTTAGCTAACTAATTGAAAAATCATTTAAACTAAATAAATAATTAACGCTGTATTTTGGATCGTTATGCTTCAAATAAGTGCGACTGTTTTGATGATCTATGTCAGGGCATACGGTGTGCTCAAGAATTGTAACAATCGTATATTAAGATATTTTTCAAAATGTTATGTTTAAAAAATATCATTAAGCAGGTGGTTAGAGTTTATTAGCTGACGAGCTTTTATAAAAAAGGTATTCCCATTTTTGTGCAAAACGGGAAAAAACGAGGATCAAAGCTTGATTGAGAGTATCTGCTCGGCCAGTTCGAAGCTGTCGAGATCAAAGATCACTTCACGGGAAAATTCCATACCCATGCGGTGATAGAAATTAAGCGCCGAACTTGAATGGTTTACCAAAAGTTCTGCGGTGCAGGGGGCGGGGTGGAATAGTTTTATCTCTCGGATCACATCTTTAAATAGCGCGGCTCCGACGCCACGATCGCGGTATTCGTCGATTACGAAAATTCTGCTGATATAAAAAAGATCAGGTCCTTCCTGCACGAAGGAGGCAAAACCTATATCTTTGCCGTCACAGGAGGCGATGATGAAATGCATGCCCTGCTCTGCGGAGTTTTGCAAAACTTCCTGCGAGTACATGCGTTCTACCATCGAGTCTATTTCATCGGAACTTAGGATCCCTTTAAACTCAGAAGGCAGGATCTTACTGGCTAAATCACCTATGAGTCTTACTTCATCTGCTGTGGCGTCGCGAAAGATTGTTTGAGCCATTGGGACTACCTCCTTGCGGTTGTCCTGAGCTGACGGAAAATCTCCTTGTTTTTAGTATATGTATATGTTTTAAAAAAAGAAAAGTAAAAGGATCACTTAATATAATGATTTTGTGATCACAAACACGTTTTTTCTTTTGAAATTGTCTTTAATCCCCGCGTATGCGGGGAAGATTTCACACATCGTTACTGCGGCAACGATAGAAAAACAAGGGAGGAATGGCGATGCCGAGGCAGATTGAAAGCAGTATGGCAAAACAACGCATGCCGTGGTGCACGATAAGATAGGCATTGTTACCTATGAAACTTGAGGGATCGTCTATAACGTTAAAAAGGGTTAAAAGACAAGTATAAGCATCGATGCCAGGAACCAGCGGAATTATTGAGGCTACGGTGAATACCGGTCTTGGAACGCCAAGACGCGGAGCGATGGCGATGAACATCACCGATGTTACGCTGCAGGCAATGAAAGTGGCGATTGCCACTTCAATTCCCATGCCCTGGAAAAGCATGGTCCTTAATACACGCGTAACCACACCTCCCAAAGCTACATATCCAAGATAGCGCAAGGGTACGGCAAAGAGCATGGCAAAAGCCACGGCTACAAATCCTGCTGCACCGCCTTCCATGATCACGCGCAGTATAAATTCATGAGACATAAGCAAAAGCTCCCATGATCCATAATGCCCCGAAAAGACCGATGCCTGCTGACATGGTGAGCACGACGGAATTTACTAAACGGTAGATCCCGGTTTCAAGGTAACCTTTGAACACGTCTAAAAAGCCGTTCATATACGGATATCCGGGCACTAAAAGCAAGGTGGTTGCCATGATGGCAAGGCGCATTTCATCAGCCGATGCTGCAATACCGTATTTTGAAACCAATAAGGTTGCAGTGCATCCGCAAAAAGCCGAAGCGATGAAGGCAAACGGTGCGAAATACCCTTTGGCGATGAGGCAAAAACGTACGGCCATCAAAATAAAACCGCCGATTAAGGCCGCCGTACATACTTTAAGATCACCGCCGTTTAAAAAGGCAAAGCACAGTGAGGCTACGGCTTCGATAAAAGTAAGTTTCCACTGACCGTAATGTAGAGGACCTATCGCATTGATGCGATTGGCAAATTCTCCCAGATCCTCTATTTTGCCCTGCAGTACTTCAAGCACAAGAAGATTCAACTCCGATACGCAGGACATATTGATCCCGAAGTTTTGAATGCGGCGCTGGGCACAGGACTTGAGGTGTCCTTTGTGTGTTTCCACCCAGATGACGGAGCGGGTCAGAATCACTTCGGGTTTATCAAGTCCGAAGTGTGCACACAATCTGTCCAAAGTCTGCATGATCAGTCTGGTTTCTGCTCCTGCTACGGCAAGTTTCCAGCCCAGCAGGCAAAGTATGCCTGTTTGGCGTTTGAGCATATTTTTTTCAAAGATCAGATCCTGTTTGCACATGCTGTATTTTTCCTGACTGTATAGATTTGCAAGTTGGTGACAGGATTAGTAGAACACGCATTCGCCTGAATCTACCGATGAACGTTTGTTGAGAACCTCTCTTGACCAGATGTGTTCTTCGGTGCTGCCGTCCTTGTGCTTGATCATGATGAAATTGGGGCAAACCGGTTTCTGATGATGGATCTCCTCACCTTCTGGATCATTGCTCCAAGCAGCTTCCATAGTGGCCTGAGCGTTTAAAGATAAAAAAGCAAGACTTAAAGCTGCGGCTGCAATGAACATTTTTTTCATAATGAAGTGCTCCTGTTTTAAAATGTTTCTAAATGGTAAGAAGCGTTTGTTTTTGGTGCCTCTTACTGACAGCACGCATTTTAGTTGTGAGCTTATTCACATTTTAAAAAACAGCTTCTTTTCTTTTTTATAGATACATGCTTAAGCAGCGATAGATATTCAATAAAATTTAATTGTAATAAAAAACAAGAATTTAATCGTTTATCTATCCAAACATTAAGATAAAAGATCCTAGGATCAGGATAAATAAAGACAATTATCTAGGGGGCTTCAATGAGCGCTCGTGTTCCTGAGCTTGAACCTATGCTGGCTTTAAAAAGCGGCAGATTCTACTATCTTTGTACTTACAGAAACGTTTGGGATCCGCAAAAAGGCAGGTCTTACCGTGAGAGCACTACCTCGGTTGGAAAGATCCTGAGCGGACGCAAAGATGGTCCTGTGGAATGGAAAGATATTTATCTTGAGCATCACCCAGAACTTGCAGATTTTTCCTGTTCAAGAGGAGAAGACGGAACTTTAAGTTTCACCCCTTTAAACGGGCAGTCAGGAGGTGTCACCAGTTGGCATCTAGCATTGGGGGCTACCTGGACTTTAGAGAAGATCATCGAAGGTTCCGCGCTTGAAGAAGCTCTGCACGTAACTTTCGGCAAATACTCGGACTGGCGCAAACTATTGTCACTTGCATATTTTCTCGTGATCAGCAACGAGAACATCATGAGCCGTTTTCCTTCCTTCTCCAAGCACAGTTATCTGCCGTGGATGAGGGTGATGACTCCTGATGACGTAAGGCGTTTGCTTTCTCGTATTACTCAGGAAAAAATCGCGCTGTTTAAAAGCAGATTGTTAAGCAGTCGCGATCCCAAAGCTCAATACTTGGTTTTTGCATCCAGCTCAATATATAAAAGACATACCAGTTTTTCCTGGTCGGCACGTGCCGAGATCAGCGATGATGAGAGCAGATCTCCTGAAAACTGCATAATGGCAGTGGAAGAAAAAAGCGGAGTCCCGCTTTGCTACCATCTATCCCACGGTCGCAGAGTCCCGGATGTGGCGGTATTAAGAGCGCTCATCAATAATTTAACCCGTATGGATTTTTCAGGAAGAGTGCTTTACGTAGCCGACAGAGGTTATGCAGGAGCTACACAGATCTCACGTTATCTTGCTGAAAAGATGAATTTTTTGGTAAATCCGCGTGTGCACCACGGGATCTTCAGGCCGTTGATGGAAGCGGCTCGTCGCAAGCTTTTTGACTTATCAAATTACCATCCGTCGATTGGATGTGCAGCAATTACCCGTCGGGTACACTGGTCATATCATGAAATGCAGGATGGGCGCAGAGTACGTCGCAGTTCGTCCCTTTATCTGCATATCTATTTTGACGAAGGCGTTTACAACCAAAATCGTGAAGGGATCAAACGCGGTATAGGAATGGTGTATGAAGCTTTAAGCCGCGGAGAACAGTTAAGTGAAGATCTTGAAGAAGTACGTACGCTGTATATGCGTGATTCTTTAAAAAACGGGACCTTGGAGGTAAATGAGGAAGCGGTAAAACTAACTTTGGACAAACGCAGCGTAAGACTGTTGCTTACAGATTGTGTTGCCGATCCCGTTGAAGCTTTTCGTGATTATTTTGACCGAAATGAGGTATGGGCAGGCTTTAAGACCTACCGTGAGCGCTTAGGCGGGAGCCGTTTGGTCAGCGGAGACGAAACTTGTCTTGAGGGTAAGGCTTTCGTGCAGTTTCTGGCTTCATCACTTGCGGTGATGTTGCGCCGCCGCCTGTGCAAAGCAGGTCAGGCTATGGCCGGTTTGCCCTATAACAGTGATGACGTAATTTTGGGAATGCTCTCCGGCATCGAACTGAATTATTCACCGCGTATGGGGGCGGTGGTAGGTGAGCCGTCAAGACGTCTTGGACAGTTGCTTTCATCAATAGATATTCAGCTGCCGAAGAAAGATTTGCCTGATCCTCATTTGGAAGTTGATGCCGCCGCTTTGGCTGAGCAGCGTGATTATGCCGACTTTAAAGATCCAGCTGGGCAGGATCACAGATTAAGTCGTGAGGAATTGATTTACAGACAGTTGGCTTAGCTTTCTGAAAATGAAATTCCCGTCTGCATAAAAAAGCGGTCCGAAAGGACCGCAAAATTTTCACAACAGACAGGAGTATGAAATCTGTATATTTGTCTTATCCCATAAGTCCCAATGCTCTTGGCAGAGCTTCTGACAGTGACGGAATATAGGTGATCAGCAGCAGAATCATGATGAGCATGAGGAAATAGGGCAGGAGCATTTTTGAAACCTGCTCAATCTTAAGTTTGGTAATGCCGCATCCAACGAAGAGTACCGATCCCACTGGAGGAGTCATGGCTCCTATGCACAGGTTGTAAATGAGCATGGTACCAAATTGAATTGAGGTCATACCAAATGAATGGACTATCGGCCAGAAGATCGGTACGAAGATCAAAATGGCAGGGGTCATGTCCATGAACATTCCGATCACCAACAGCAACACATTGATGAGCAGAAGAATAACAATCATATTGTCACTTACGGACAAGATTGCTTTACTGATTGCACCTGGGATCCCGGTACGTACCATCACATAAGACATAGCAGTTGATGCAGAGATCAGAAAAAGGATCACGGCACTGATGATTGCGCTGTCAACTAAGATCTTTATGAAAGATTTCAGATTAATCGAACGGTAGCATAAAGAAAGAAGCAGACAGTACAATACGCTTACTCCCGCGGCTTCCGTAGCGGTGAAAACTCCGCCTACAATACCGCCTATCACCACGACAATCATAAGAAGACTCGGGATGGCGTCAAAAGAAGTCTTAATCCAAACTGATAAAGGCTGACCGCCTGATACTTTGTAGTTATGCCTTTTTGCATAGATAAATGCAACGAGCATGGTCCCGTGTTTAGGACCATTAAGAGCTGAAAACCGCTTATCTAAGCGGTTTAGCTCAGATTTTGGATTTTATCTTATGGGGGTGCATTTTTCAGAGCATACCTTGTACCTTCTCAAGGTATTTGAGGTGATTTTGGGAGAGCATGATCTCGTTAGGGTATGTTTTAAGCCCCAGTTTAGTTTTCAACTCTGCCATGGTGTTGTAGATGTTAAGAGGTTTGAGTTCTACTGCTCTGATAATTGAATCCAGATCGTCTGGTTGAGAAGTGCGCTCTTT
>JALEXT010000185.1 GCA_022779845.1 Succinatimonas sp. | reverse complement strand
CAGCCTTGACTATATCGTCTTTAGCTATATGGAAATATTTAAAAAGTTCCTGCGAACCGGCAGAGCGACCGAAACTGACTATTATTCCCAAAACCTTCACTTTGGCTCCAAGTCCCTGTTCACACAGACATTCACATACGGCTGAGCCCAAACCGCCTATTGTTGAATGATCTTCGACGGTAACAATCCTGCCGCAGGCAGCTGCTTGGGCTACGGCCTTCTCATCCAAAGGCTTTAACGAATAAAGATCAAACACTGCAACATTTATTCCGCAAGTTTTAAGTTCGTCAGCTGCAAGCAAAGCCTCGTTTACGCGTGATCCGATGGCCAGGATCGCCGCATCTTTACCATCACGCAATTTGTGACTTCCGCCTATATGAAACTCGGTATCTTTGTCATACACATCCGGCACTTTGTCACGTCCCATGCGCAAATAACAAGGACCGTCGTGATAAGCAGCGGCAAAAACCAAAGCACGGGTTGCAGCAGGATCTGCAGGAACCAAAACGGTATTACCAGGCATGACGCGCATCAAGGCAAGATCTTCTATAGCCTGATGGGTTGCACCGTCCGGACCGCATTCGACACCTGCATGAGTTGCCGCCACTTTGACGTTTAAATGCGGATAGCATACGCTGTTGCGAAACTGCTCTCCGGCTCTTAAAGAAGCAAACACGGCAAAAGTGCTTACAAAGGGGACCATTCCCGATGCGGCAAGACCTGCGGCAACCCCCATCATATTGGCTTCCGCAATACCGCAATCTACGAAATGTTCAGGATGAGCCTTTCTGAAGATCTCGGTATACGTGGCCTTAGCCAGATCGGCATCTAACACCACCAGATCTTTTCTGCGTTCAAAAAGCTCGACTAAAGCATTGCCGTAGGCCTGACGATTGGCTTCCATATTTATACCCCCAATTCTTCTTTTGCTTTGGCCAACTCATCTGCAGAAGGTGCTTTACCGTGCCAGCCGACCCGATTTTCCATAAAGCTTACCCCCTTGCCTTTAACCGTGTTTGCCACGATTAAAGTAGGCTTATCAGTACATTTCCTTGCAAGACTGAAAGAAGCAAGGAGTGAATCTATATCGTTGCCGTCGATTTCAATGACGTTGAAACCGAAACTTTCAAAACGGTCAACAGGATTTGCGACACTCATAACTTCATCATTGGAACCGTCGATCTGCAGGCCGTTGTGATCCAAAATCACCGTAAGGTTTGAAAGCTTGTAATGCTTTGCAAACATCAAAGCTTCCCATACCTGCCCTTCATCGATTTCACCGTCGCCAAGCACGGTGTAAACACGGTAACTGCGTTTTTGCAATCTTGCTGCCAAAGCTATGCCGCAGGCTGCCGATATCCCCTGCCCCAATGATCCGGTAGACATATCCACACCGGGAGTATGTTTCATGTCAGGATGGCCCTGTAAGAAGCTGTCCAAATGACGCAAACGCTTGAGCTCTTTTTTATCAAAAAAAACGCGTTCTGCCAGAGCGGCATATAAAGCAGGACAAGCGTGTCCCTTAGACAATACGAAACGATCTCGGTCGGGATCATCTGGATGTTTAGGATCGACGTTCATCACTTCAAAATAAAGAACGGTAATGATATCAGCCATTGAAAGCGAACCGCCCGGATGACCGGTACCGGCACAGGTAATTGCATCCAGTGCTTCATACCTTATTTTGGCAGCTACTGTTGCCAGTTCCTTTGAATTCATATTGTTTGCACCTTACTTAGTTGCTCAAAGGTTTGCTTAATTTCTGGCTTAAATATAATAGAGCAATCGTTTGCTTAATGTAAGATAAATCACAAATTACTTAAATTAACTGATTATTAGCAAATCAAACAGTTAAGACAAAGCTTTCGATTGCTTAACGAATGCATTTCCTGCCAGACTTTCCTCAGATCTCCCCGCAGGAGCGGCGTTTCACCAGCCAGGGATCCAGTACCACTTTTACCGGTTCGTCAGGATGATTTATCTGTGCAAGCATAAGTTCGGCCGCTTTACGTCCCAAGCGGATCTTACGCTGATGTACCGTAGTAAGCGGAACGCTCAACATGGCGCTGACGTCCAAATCGTCAAAACCGGCTATTTTCAGATCTTCTGGAACGCGGATCCCGTGGTCAAAGCAATATTTCATTATGCCTATGGCAACCTGATCGTTGACGCCGAAAATGGCATCAACTTTGTTTGCTATGAGTTTTTCTGCACATTGATAACCGTTTTGCGAGGTAGATTCGGCATAAATCACATCCTGAGATCGCAAACTTAACAAACCTTCTTCAACCGTATCATTAAGAGCCCGCATGCGTTCTCTGGTAGTAAAAGCTCTTCCCATACCGCCTATCCATCCTATCTTTCGACACCCAGAGGAAGCCATATGAGCAAATAATTCCCTGGCTCCACGATAGTTATCATTGATCACGCTGGTACAAAGTGAACTTACCACATTGTCGGCACTTATAACCTTTATCCCTGAGCTTTGCATGGAAATTACGGTACGATCATCGGCAGTAACCGAGATCAGCACTATGCCTTCAACCTGATGTCTCTTTAACAGAGCAATACACTGCTCTTCTTTCTTAGGATCCCGTTGAGACGAGCAGAATAAAACATTCTTTCCGTGCTCCATCAGGTAGTCGCTTACACCTTTTGCGATGCTGTTGTAATAGAGAGAAAGCATGTCGGGAATGATAAGACCGATAAGCCCCGAGCGTTTGGTGATCAATGCTCTGGCCACGTCATTGGGTTCATAACCCATTTTTTGACTGAGTTTTAAGATCTGATCGCGAACTTCATCCGATACACCTTTTTTACCGTTCAGGGCTCTGGAAACCGTGGATGAACTGACACCGACTGCTTTGGCAAGATCTGCGATGCTGATCATGTTCCCTCTTTGTAATTTTTCGTAAAAACACTCAAACGTTTTAGCACATTTTTTGATCAGGATCCAGTTGCACTATACGCATAAAGCAAACGGCAATAAAAAAGAACGTGATGAGGATTTTAGACAATCCCCCTTTCAAAACAGAACGAAAGAGGGATTTTGGGAGTATTAAGATTTCTTTTTACGGGAACTTACTGTTTTAGCAGTTTTTTCAGCTGCTTCCCAGAGTTTCTTATCTTCATTGTAAAACATGGTAAATCCTGTAGGTTTGCCATCCTTACACGAAATCAAATACTGCTTGCGGGACTTTCTTGAAAAACGTACTTCAAGAAGATTTCCTTCAGGATCATTTTGAGGGGCATCGGCCAAATAATAGAATTTAGGCGAAATACGCTCGCGGAACTGCTTCAATTCGAAAACAAACGGTGCGCGCGTCTCTCGTACTTTGGGAAAATTATGAGCTGCCAAAAATATCCCAGAGGCTCCGTCACGCAACACAAAATGCGATCCCTGCGCCTTACAGGGCAATTCGGGAAGATCCACAGGTTCCTCCCGAGGAGGGGCGACCTGGCCGTTTTTTAAGATCTTTCTGGTATTACCGCACTCTTTATTAGTGCAAGCCATATATTTGCCGAAGCGTCCTTCCTTAAGCTCCATCGGGGATCCGCAACGCTCGCAGATAACTTCAGGACCTTTCTCTATTTCTCCGGCAAAATCCCCCTCAATCAATAAATTTCCGTCACATTTTGGTGAACCGCATACCAAAAGTTTACTGTGATCATCAATTAAAAATTCATTCATCACACTGCCGCATTTAGGACAACGCGGTGCATTTCTTAAGATCTCTGCTTCCTGCTCTTCACTCAAAGGTCCTTTATGCTCGACAGGCTTTAAATTCAAAGTCTTTCGACAGCGCTCTGCCAGAGGTACAGTTTTGTCATAATAGCCCATGCAGGACAAAAACATTCCGTTTTTTCCTGACTGCACCGCCATATGATATTTGCCGCACTGAGGACACATGATCTGAGTTTCCACAGGATGATTTTCAGGCATACCCCCGTCTGACGCAGGTTTAGAAGCTTCGGCTAAGGACTTGCTAAAATGAGCATAAAAATCGTCAAGACTCTTTTCCCAATCGATTTTACCGCAGGCTATCTCATCAAGCTGTCCTTCCAATTTTGCTGTAAAAAGCGGATCCATCAGATCCTGAAAACTGTAGCGCAACCTGTCCGTAACAATCTCACCCATGGTTTCGGCATAGAATCTGCCGTGATCGATACGCACATATCCTCTGTCCTGAATGGTTGAAATGATGGAGGCGTAAGTAGACGGTCTGCCGATCCCATCCTTTTCAAGCTGCTTAACCAGCGTGGCTTCCGAAAAACGTGCAGGAGGCTGAGTAAAATGTTGCAAAGGATTGAGTTTTACTAAAGAAAGCATCTCACCTTCTGAAAGCTCGGGCAACAAAACATCATCCTGTTTACCGGAATTCCATATTCTGCGGAAACCGTCAAAAAGCAGATGGCGGCCGTTAGCCTTCAGACCGTAAACTCCGGCATCCACCGTTACCGTAGAGCTTTCAAAACGACAATCGGCCATTTGACACGCCAGATAACGTGCATAAATCAACTGATAAAGTCTTTCTTCGTCACGATCCAAGCCTGACGGACTGGTATCAGGATGTGACGGTCTGATGGCTTCATGGGCTTCCTGAGCACTTTGACGCGACTGATAAAAATTAGGCTTTGACGGCAAATATTCTTTTCCGTACTTACTTCCGATGATATTGCGCGCAGCGGCAATTGCATCGTCTGAAAGATTGACGCTGTCAGTACGCATGTAAGTGATAAAACCGCGTTCATACAGATGTTGCGCAACGGTCATGGTCTTTTTAACGGAAAACCCGAGGCGCTGGTTGGCACTTTGCTGCAAAGTAGAAGTGGTAAACGGAGGATTGGGATGAGCTTTTTGCTGCTTTGAATCTATCGACGTTACCTTAAAGACACTGTGTTGCAATTGAGAGAGAACGTCATCGGTTTCTTTTTTATTGTGAAGCTCAATCTTCTTGCCGTTTCTGCTTACAAGATCCAGCGCCAGTTCACCGCCTAACTTGGTTTTGGTATCAGCACCTACAGTCCAATACTCTTCTGGTTTAAATGAGCGGATCTCCCGTTCTCTGTCAACAATGAGTTCGACGGCAACGGACTGTACCCTTCCTGCAGAAAGACCTCTGGCTACTTTTTTCCACAAGAGCGGACTCACCATAAAGCCCACCACGCGATCTAAAAATCTTCTGGTCTGCTGAGCTTTTACCATATCCATATCTATACGACCAGGATTGGCAAAAGCCTTGTCTATGGCTTTTTTGGTGATCTCAGGGTATTTAACCCTAAGATAACGATCCTCACTGCCGCCCAAAACCTCTTTTAAATGCCAGGCTATGGCCTCTCCTTCACGATCAAGATCGGTTGCAAGATATATATGCTCGGCATTTTTAGAAAGCTTGCGTAAATCTGCTAC
>JALEXT010000075.1 GCA_022779845.1 Succinatimonas sp. | reverse complement strand
CACAAAGGACTGTAAAGTCTGCTTTGGTTTGAGGGTAAACCTGTAACTCAATTTTGATGATCAAATTATAGTATCTGGTATTCTAGTATACAAGTATTGAAGAATTGAAAAGAGTGTAAGTAAAGTTAATAAATTGATAATTAAGAATTTTTATTTGATCAAAAATATTTGAAAAATTTATTTGAGCAAAAAAATCCCTGCGTTGCAGGGATTGGTCAAAATTAAAACAGTTTGATTTGTAACAGAAGGTTCAATCAGCGCGGAAGGATGAAACGGCTGGCTTCTTCATCCTGTCTGAACAAAACGGCAGTCCTTCCGACCACGCTTACAAGTTCTGCATGAACAGCATCAGCAAGTTGCTGAGCCTGTTCTTTGCGAGTCTCGCCGGCATTTAATTTAACCTTTATAAGCTCGTGATGAGCGATGGAGCTTTCAAGCTCTTTGATAACAGATTCTGAAAGTCCGTCGTTTCCGAGCATGACAACCGGATTCAAGCTGTGGGCCTGAGCCTTTAAAAATTGACGCTGACGTGAATTCAATGGCATTTTTTTTAACCTGTGCACCGACAGCGTCATGTTCGGGCACATCTAAACCCTGCGTTGAAACTGTCTTGACAAAAATACGGAAGAAAAAAGAATAGACGCTGATTTTGACGTCCTCCCCCTTCATAACATAGGGGATCCTAGCAGATCTCCTGCGAGATCTTCCACGTTTCGTTTCCTCTTGCTGACTGCCAAGGCAGTTCACTTAGGAGGCGAGCCGGGGCAGTCCGCCCCTTGGTTTGATTACAAACAAAGTTATTATAGCATTTGTGTAAAACAAAACAGTGCCTTATATCCGCCTGCGAGCTAAAGCCCGGGGTTTTACGGCGACTATCTGATAATATATGCATTCAAAGTTTTTATTGAAGTTTTAATAATGCCGACAAAAAAACGTACTGCCAGTCAGACGCGCTGGTTGCAGGAACATTTCTCTGATCCCTTTGTTAAACAAGCCCATAAAGAAGGCAGGCGATCGCGCGCAAGTTTTAAACTTGAAGAGTTGCAACAGCGTGATCGTCTGATAAAGCCTGCCAGTAAAGTGGTAGATTTGGGAGCAGCCCCAGGAGGATGGTCGGAGTATGCCGTAAAGTGCATAGGTCAAAACGGCACGCTGATAGCATGTGATATTCTGCCTATGACACCAATTCCTGGGGTTACTTTTTTGCAGGGGGATTTTCGCGACGAAAAGGTTTTTGAAAAACTTTATGCGCTGATAGGCGGAGGAGCTGATTTGGTGCTTTCTGACATGGCTCCAAATATGTCCGGAAGTAATGCCATCGATCAGCCTCGGGCCATGTTGTTGTCAGAATTGGCTTTGGATATGGCAAGGCGTGTATTGAAAAAGGGCGGAAGTTTTGTAGTAAAAGTTTTTCAGGGCGAAGGCTCGCAGGAATATTTAAAAGAACTGCGTAATGATTTTGTACAGGTCAAGGTAAGAAAGCCTGAAGCTTCGCGGGATCGATCGCGTGAAGTATATATGGTTGCTACCGGCTTTAAAGGCCATCCTTTAAACGGAGTCGCTCCGGGACTTGAATTTCAATCGCAATCTGAGGACGATGCGATTTAAAACAAAGAATTTAAGTTAAAATCTTATTTTAAATACTCCTTTATGTTTGGAGTATGCATGAAAGCAGATGCGGCATGGCCGCGGAGTTTTGAAATATGACGAAAAACCTGATCCTATGGCTGGTGATCGCAGTGATCCTGATGTCGCTTTTTGAGTCTTTTACAGGCTCTGACAGCACCGGAAGGACCGAAGATTACACCACTTTCGTCAGGGAAGTACAATCTGATCGTGTGCAGGAAGTGGTTTTTGACGGAAACGTCATTACCGGAACGAAACGCGGCGGTGACAAATTTGTTACCGTAATGCCGTTGCGCGACGACAGTTTGTTAGACAGCCTCATCAACCATAACGTAAGAACCTCCGGTACTAAACCTGATGAGCGCGGTTTTCTTTCCACCGTGCTTATCTCGTGGTTCCCCATGTTGCTGTTGATAGGCGTGTGGATCTTTTTCATGAGACAGATGCAAGGAGGCGGCAAAGGCGGTCCTCTTTCTTTTGGCAAGAGCAAAGCCAAACTCATGAGTGAGAATCAGATTAAGACTACTTTTGCCGATGTTGCAGGTTGTGATGAGGCAAAAGAAGACGTCAAGGAACTGGTGGATTTCTTAAAAGATCCTACCAAGTATTCAAAACTTGGCGGACGCATTCCCCGCGGCGTGCTCATGGTCGGTCCTCCGGGAACCGGTAAAACTTTGCTTGCAAGAGCCATAGCAGGAGAAGCCAAAGTTCCTTTCTTCTCTATTTCCGGTTCGGATTTCGTTGAAATGTTTGTCGGCGTAGGTGCGTCGCGCGTACGTGATCTGTTCGCAACCGCAAAGAAAAATGCCCCGTGCATTATCTTTATCGACGAGATCGATGCCGTAGGTCGCAAACGCGGTGCCGGCATGGGCGGCGGCCATGATGAACGCGAGCAGACTTTAAATCAGTTGCTGGTGGAGATGGACGGTTTTGACGGGTTTGAAGCCGTGATCGTAATTGCTGCAACCAATCGTCCCGATGTGCTGGATCCAGCTTTATTGCGTCCTGGACGTTTTGACCGTCAGGTAGTGGTCGGATTGCCGGATGTGCGCGGACGTGAGCAGATCCTGAAAGTG
>JALEXT010000065.1 GCA_022779845.1 Succinatimonas sp. | reverse complement strand
GAAAACCAGAATACCCCCGATTAGGCGCCTTATATCCCCGGGCTGAAGCCCGGGGTTTTACGGCGCTTTTTTGATAAAACTTGAATTGAGAAAAATCCTAAAGCGTTTCGTCTCGGTGCGGGATCTGGCGGCAAAAGCTCCTCCTGAATTGTATTATCAGGGATTTATGAACGGTCTTTTTTCAAATTCGGCAAATTGTTTGGATGATTTTGCATCCAATGCCGAAGCCGGGGACGGATATGCCGATGCCATTTTGCGCTCTGCTGATTTGGATACCGGGGTGATCCTGGAGTATAAAAGCGTAAACGATCCTTGTCTGCTCGATAAGATGTCCGATCAGGCTTTAAAACAGATCGATGAAAAAAGATATGCCGAATTCTTTTTAAAAAGCGGCAGTATTCCCAAAAACATCTTAGGATACGGTATAGCTTTTTGTCGCAAAGAATGCAGCGTGAGCATGGCAAGGCTTGATCCTCTTAAGTTGCTGTGAAAAACAGCAGGCCAAATCGCGGTATAATTTAAAACGTTTCCGATATTATTAAGTCGGATCTTTTTTAAGATCAGGAGCTTTCATGCGCATAATTCTTTTAGGACCTCCGGGTGCAGGTAAGGGTACTCAGGCTCAGAACATTACCCGTGAATTTTCAATTCCTCAGATCTCTACTGGAGACATGTTAAGAGCTGCGATTAAAGCAGGTACTGAATTGGGACTTAAAGCCAAGGCAGTGATGGATGCAGGCCAGCTGGTCTCTGACGAGATCATTTTAGGTCTCGTAAAAGAGCGCATTGCCAAGGATGACTGCAAAAACGGTTTCCTTTTTGACGGTTTTCCCCGTACCATTCCTCAGGCTCAGGCTTTGGTCGACAGCGGTATAGCCATCGATGCCGTAGTTGAGTTGCAGGTTCCCGATGAAAAGATCGTCAAGCGTATGTCAGGACGCAGAGTGCATTTAGCCTCCGGACGTACCTACCACATCGTTTACAATCCTCCTAAAGTCGAGGGTAAAGATGATGTCACAGGAGAGCCTTTGGTTACCCGTCCTGATGATCAGGAAGAGACCGTGCGTGCTCGTCTTAAGGTCTATCACACCCAGACTGAACCTTTGGTCGGTTTTTACAAAGATTTGGCCGCAAAAGGACAGACCAAGTATGTGGCAGTTGACGGCAACCGCGACGTACAGGTGATTTCTGACGAGATCTTCTCCAAGGTAAAGTAAAGTCTATGCTCAAATCGCTGTGTTGTGCCGCTTTCGTTTTTTGGTCATGTGCATCTTTTGCCGCAGACAATGAGCAATTGTCTCAGGAAATTTTCAACGGAAGATCACTGCCTTGCCCTACCGGATGGACGGTAAGTCCTAATCCAAGTTTGGACGATTCGTTATCTTATGAGACTGATGATCATTCTCTGGCCGTAAGCGTAAGTCTTATCAAGCAGGGAAACAGCGGACCTTTAAATCCTGAAAGCTATGCGCGCGTGGCTGCCGAGCAGATGGGATGTACCATTCCCGTACATTCCAATCTTATTGATGACGGCTGGTCATTTGAATGTCACGATTTCAAAGTAGAAAGCATAGTCTACGGCGGACACGGTGATTTGGTATTGCTGGGAATTTCAGGACGCAACAGCCGTACTGAACGTCAGCTCAACGACTTTATCCGCTTTTTAGCCTATCAGGCTGAAGCGGACTGACTTAATCATCTAAGAAAAGGCGTGACATCTCACGCCTTAAATGGGTAGAAAGCCTAAATTCCGTAAGTTGTTGCCGTGCCAATGCTTGCGTCATTTGTGCATTTTGCCATCTGTATTATCTTTCCGATCTTTATTTCATTTCTAACGGTTAAAACTTACAGTCTGTTTGTCAGAACTTCTGCGCGCTGTTTTTTTATAAATTCCAAAACTTCAGTTGCTTTGGGGATCGAAGGTGCGGCACCTTTACGCTGAACAGCCAAAGCCGACGCTGCCGTAGCACATTTAAGCGCCAAAGCGCTGTTCATCCCTGAGGCTATGTTAGTAATAAGGTAGCCTAAGAAGGTATCCCCGGCTGCGGTGGTATCAACGGCATCGACTTTAAAAGATCTGCACGAAATTGGAGATTGTCCTGCAAGTTTTAAAATTGATCCTTGTGCTCCCAAGGTAAGTACCAACGACGAGTTCGGGTATTTAGCCGTAAGTTTGTCTAAAAGCACATAAGGATCGCAGGTTTCATCGGCATCAACCATGGCCGCGCCTTCGATTTCATTAACTATAAGAAATGAACATAAATGAAGGGGTAGATTTAAAAGATCTTCGGTAAAAGGCGATACGTTAAAACAAACCTTAAGTCCCAAAATACTAGCTTTTTTGATAAGGTATTCGATGTTACTGGTTTCATTTTGCAATACCAGATAGTCACCTTTTTCAAAATGCAAAAGCGTCTCGTCTATGTCTTGCGTAGTAATGCTTTGATTGGCGCCGCCGTACAAGAGAATGCAGTTTTGACCGTGTTCATCTACTTGAATGACGGTGTGGCCGCTTACTTCGTTTCGCTTTTTTAAAAAAGTACTGTCTATTTTGTTATCGTTAAGCGTTTTAAGCAGAATTTCTGAATCTTTTTCTCCTACGGCCCCTGCGTGATACACTTTGCCTCCGGCGCGGGCTAAGGCAACGGACTGATTAAGGCCTTTTCCTCCGGCAAAGATATTGCGGCTTTTGGCCTGCAGGGTTTCGCCCGGCATGACAAAGTGCTGGACATCGTATACGTAATCGATGTTGAGAGAACCGTAATTTAGGATCTTCGGCATAAAAACCTCAATGAAAAGTGATCAAAAAAATCTGCCCGAGACGCTTGCAACTTGTCCATTTACGTTCAGTTTATTTTTGAAAAGAAAGCGTGATCAATATCTTTATGATGCCAGATCATTAAAAAGAAACTTCAGGCATCAAAGCATTTTTCTTGCATTAGCAATGATGCCTGAATTTTTTTTAAACGCAGTGGGCTCTAAGTGCCGACAGCAACTGTCTTAAGATGACAAGACGCGGACGATCCTTGGTCTCAGGCAGGTTATAGCGCAGAGCACTTAAGCCTGACATGCGGTATTCGTTGTGTCTGCTTGAGGTGATCAGTTTTACCAGGTATTGCGGATCAATGTTGCTTTGCTGGGACAGTTCTATCAAACCGCCTTCTGCGTTGCCTATGATGCGGTTGATGTTAAGCGAAGTGGCCAAAACCTTAAGGGAACTTATTTCAAAAAGGTTTTCGGTACTCTTTGGTAAAAAGCCGAAACGATCGATGAGTTCTACCTTGAGATCTTCAAATTCCTCGGGGGTTTTGCAAGATGAAAGTCTTTTGTACAGCGACAGTCTCATATTGACGTCGGCCACGTAATCATCAGGCAACAGCGCCGGCATATGCATGTCTATGTCGCACTCTTTTGCCGTAAGTTCGGCAAGCGATGGTTCGTGTCCTTCTTTCAAGGCTTTTACCGCCTGCTCGAGCATTTCTGAGTAAAGTGAGAAACCTACCGACTGGATTTGACCTGACTGTTCTTCGCCCAAAAGCTCGCCTGCGCCGCGTATTTCCAAATCGTGGGTGGCAAGCACGAATCCTGCTCCCAATTCCTCAAGAGATGAGATGGCATCAAGACGCAGTTTGGCATCGCGGCTTAAAAGTTTAAAAGGAGGGGTAAACAGATAAGCATAGGCCTGGTGATGTGAGCGTCCGACGCGTCCTCTTATCTGGTGTAATTGTGCAAGCCCCAAGAGATCGGCTCTGTCGATGATGATAGTGTTCGCAGAAGGTATGTCCAGACCGTTTTCAACTATGGTGGTGCATAAGAGCACGTTAAAGCGTTGATTGTAAAAATCACGCATTACTTTTTGCAGATCTTTTTCGTTCATCTGTCCGTGTCCGATGACTATGCTGGCCTCGGGGATAAGCTTGGACAGCTGTTCGCGCGTTTGCTCTATGGTTGAAATGTCGTTATGCAGGTAATAAACCTGACCTCCGCGGCGCAGTTCGCGCATCACGGCCTCGCGTACGGTCTGATCGTTTTTCTCCGTTACGAAGGTCTTAACCGCCAGACGGTGTTCAGGAGCAGTGGCGATGATCGAGAGCTCACGCATGCCTTCCATGGCCATGTTGAGGGTACGCGGTATGGGGGTTGCAGTAAGCGTCAGCAGGTCAACCTGAGCACGCAGTTCTTTTAGTTTTTCCTTTTGTTTTACGCCGAAACGGTGTTCTTCATCGATGATCACCAGACCCAAATTTTTAAATTTAATTCCTTTTCCTAAAAGCTTGTGGGTTCCGATAATGATGTCTATTTGTCCTTCTTCCAGTTTTTTTAGAGTCTGGCGTTGCTCGGATGCCGTTTTAAAACGGGAAAGTTCTTCAATGATGACGGGGGTTCCGGCAAAACGCTCTTTAAAGTTTTGAAAATGTTGCTCTGCCAAAATCGTAGTCGGTACCAATACGGCAACCTGAGCTCCGTCAGATGCTACTTGAAAAGCGGCTCTTAAGGCAACTTCTGTTTTGCCAAATCCCACGTCACCGCATACTAAGCGATCCATGGGACGTTCTTTTGCAAGATCATTTAAGGTTGCTTCGATGGCTGCCATCTGATCCGGGGTTTCTTCATAACCAAACCCTGCGGCAAATTCATCCATGGCACGTTCGTCACGTTTGAAAGCGCGGCCTTTTGAGGCTGCGCGTCTTGCGTAGAGATCGAGCAAAGTTGCGGCCACGTCGCGAACTTTTTCGGCAGCCTTGCGCTTTTTCTTCTCCCAAAGATCGGATCCTAATTTTGATAATTGCGGATTTTCCGATCCAGAATATCTGGCAAGTTTTGACAATGCCGTAATAGGGATATTGAGCATGTCTCCGTTTTGATACTCTATGGCAAGATATTCTCCTTTTATCCCCGCCATTACCAAGGTTTTTAGTCCGCGGTAAAGACCTATGCCGTGGTCGACATGTACTACCGGTTGTCCTTCCTTTAACTGGGCAAGATTACGGATGAGCGAATCTTCTGAAAGATTTGAACGTTTATTACGTTTGCGTGTTGAACTCTTGCTAAGACCGAAAAGCTCGCTTTCGGTGATGAAACACAATTTGCCGCCTTTAAAAAGAAAACCTGAGGCAAAAGGTGCGGTAGTCAGCATGAGAGGGCTTTGCTCATGCAAAAAATCCTCCACAGAGGATGCAGGTTTGATCCCGAATTTTTGTATAAGCGTATTGGGAAGCAGATCTCGAAGAGCCTGACGTCTGCCCTCAGATCCGGCACTTAAGAGAATTCTGCCTTTTTTCTCGATGAAGTCCTCCGCAAATGCTTCGAATTTGGCACTGCTCTTTTGCGTCTGGCGGGAAAAGGTCACGTCGGGTACTTTTTCAAAATTGCTGTTGCTAAATCCGCGTTTTTCAAGTTCTGCCTGGTCCAACGCCTCTTTTTTTAAAGTGATGAGGTTATGTACCTTCAGGTTTTCTTCGAGTTCATTTGGTTGTAAAAACAGTTTTGAACAGGGAAGCGGAGGGTGATCGTTGGAGCCTGCGTACATGGAAGCTCTTTTTTGCGCATCATCCAGAAAGTCACCGGCTGCTTTTAGTACATCACCTACTAAAATTGTGTTGCATGCTTTGGGCAGGTATTCGAAAAAAGAACTCATCGAGGCAAAAAACAAAGGCAGGTAATATTCTATCCCTGCAGGAATGGCTCCTTTTGAAATTGCCTGATAAACAGGGTGATTCGACAACGAAGCTCCGGGGAAGGCATCGCGATAATTCGATCTGAAAGCACTTATCCCGTTTTCGTCGAGCGGAAATTCGTGTGCCGGCAACAGATTGATTTCCTGGATTTGTTTTAGCGAACGCTGGGTATCGATATCAAAGGTACGCAGAGAATCCACTTCATCATCAAGAAAATCAATGCGGAAGGCGTGATCGCTTCCCATGGGAAATATATCCAAGATCGAGCCGCGGGCTGCAAATTCACCGTGTGACAGTACCTGCTCAACCTTCAAATATCCTTGTTTAACCAAAAGCTCCTGCATTTGCACTATATCGCGGTGATCACCGACGCTTAAATGCAGCGCATGAGCTCCTAAGTACTGTAAAGGCGGAAGTCTCGGCATGATCGCCGAGAGAGGCGCGATGATCATTGCATCTTTTAAATAAGGCAGATCCGAGAGCAATTTTAAGCGTGCGGAAATGATATCCTGATGCGGCGACAATTGATCATAAGGCAGAGTTTCCCAATCAGGAAAGTAACGTATTGCCGTCATAGGAGAGAGAGCAAACAGCTCGGAACTTAAATTCTGAGCATCAAAGCCGTCTGCGCATAGGATGAAAAGGCAAGTTGAAGTTTTGGCTTTCAATGCTGCAATGACGGCTGCCAGCGACATTCCGGGCAAGTTTCCTACGGTTTTGCGGGCAGAGGTAAAGCCGTTTTGCAGACTTTTGGGTAACAGTGTTTCTAAGCTCATGATTTAAAAAATAATTCTCGGTACCAAACGCCTTTGCGTTATACTTTTGTCCGTATTTTAGCTCGAAGCTGCTTTTTTCTCACGGCAGAAAGTTTTTCGTCATGTGGTTTTGAATATGAGTAATATGCTTTTGCGTCTGCGATCTTACGGTTATCTGTTGATATGGGGACTGTTTATCGCAAGCTGCGCTTATATGATCCCCTATTTCTCAAACGATTATCGCTACATGCTGATCCAGGGAAAAGACGTATTGGTGACGTCTTTTGGGGATATTGCCATCTCCCAATGGAATCACTATTTCTTTTGGGGCGGAAGGGCGGTTGCTCATACCATCGCACAGATCCTGCTGTTCATAGGAAAGCCGTGGTCGGCTTTTATAAGCGCCCTGTGCTATCTTACGCTGATATTGTGCTGCGTTGCTTTAGCTTGCGGTACTTCTTTAAAGGAGCAGTTGCGCAGTCCGAATTTTGTGGGAATTTGGATTGTAACCATGGCCTTATGGTTGTGCCTGCGTATCTACGGTGAAGTGGTTTTCATGCTGGTTTCATCGTGTAATTATCTTTTCACCACCACCATAGTACTGATTTTTCTCATTCCTTATCGTCTAAGTTTTTCAAAAGATATAGTTCACGGCTGGCTGTTTGCGTCAGGCTTTTTCCTGCTGGGTATTTTGGCAGGCTGGAGCAATGAGAATACGGGATTTGCAGCATGCCTCGGTGTCGGTATCTTCTGTCTTTACGCTTTGAAAAATAAAAAACTGAGATTTTGGCATATAAGCGGTGCCTTGGGACTGGGGGCCGGTTATCTTTTGCTGATGCTCTCTCCCGGGAACGAAGCCCGTTTAAGTTCGATGGAAGACGGCGGTTTTACTTTTTTGGGACATTTGCCTGCAGCACTGAAGATTTTCGGAGTAACGCTTTTAACGCAGCTTCCTTTATTACTGGCGCTTTTATATTGCGTATTTCGTCTTGTAAAAAACGGTGTACCAAAACGTGATCATAAAAATTGGTATGTACTGTGGTGGTTATTTGCCATAGGTGCCGTATCGCTTGTGATCATGCTGGCATCTCCAAATTTTCCTTCAAGGACTACGGCTCCTTTTACTATCTTCAGTGCGATTTTTTTGACCGGTTTGGTGTTTACGGCTAAAAAACACGGAATAAAAT
>JALEXT010000059.1 GCA_022779845.1 Succinatimonas sp. | reverse complement strand
GTAGAAAATCTTGATGTAGATCAAGGTGAAGATAAGGCCAGGATCGTGGTCAATTCCCGTACCGGTACCATAGTAATAGGCAGCAATGTAAAACTAAAACCGGTGGCGGTAACCCATGGCGGTCTTACTGTTACGGTAAGTGAAGATCCCCAAGTATCACAACCTAACAGCTTCTCTCAAGGAAGAACGGCAGTGATCCCCAATTCTCAAATTAATGTTAATGAGAAGAAAGGAAAAATGTTTAAGTTTGACACCGGTGCGTCTCTTGATGATTTGGTACGGGCTGTAAATCAAGTGGGGCTTGCACCAGGAGATCTTATGTCCGTCCTGGAGGCTTTGGATCAGGCCGGAGCTATAGATGGTGAACTGCAAATAATTTAAACTGCCAATAACAAACGGAGCCTTTTAAGCTCCGTTTTTTGATGAACAAAGTTTATTTGCGTTTGCGTTCGTCTGAGGCGTAGCATCCGAGGATCTTCAGCGATCCGGTGTAGCTTCTTATTTTTTCAAGACAGTTTTGCATTTGCGGCGAAGAGAGATTTCCTTGTACGTCGGCAAAAAATATCTCTTCCCAAGTGTCGTGACCCGGTGACAGCCTCGGACGAGAAGTGAGTTTGGTAAGGTTTATTCCGAGCTTTGAAAATTCATTGAGTACGCAAATTAACGATCCCGGCGTGTATTTGGCTACGGTAAAGGAGATTGATGTTTTTGCGTCAATACTTTCTGGCAAAAGCAACGGGATCATTGAAATTGCCACAAATCTGGTGTAGTTGTGCACATTGTTGGCAATATTGTCCATAATTGGCAACAATCCGTAATAAGATCCTGCGTGATGGCTTGCAATAGCAGCGCAATGCGGATCGTTAAGCTTTTGCACTTCCTCCATCGCATGTGAGGTAGATTTCATGTAGTGAATATTTACTTTCGGCATGAAATCCTTAAGCCAGCGTGAGCACTGTTCTATAGGCTGAGGGTGAGAATAGATGTCTGTGATTTCGCCTACATTCACTTTCGCGCAGGTTAGAACGGCGTGGTCGATCGGAACGAAGATCTCTCCTACCAAAGAAACTTTTGAATCTTGTAAAACATCTAAAACACCGTTGATACTTCCTGAACTTGAGTTTTCAATAGGGAGCAGTCCGTATTCACTTTTTCCGCTTTCAACGCTTGCCACGATCTCATCAAATGCACGACAGTCGCGTTCTTTGATGTGATCTGTGTACATGCTTAAATAACGCATTGCCGCAAGGTGAGAGTAGGTCCCTTTGGGGCCAAGATAAGCAACCGAGGTTGAGCGTTTTATCTTTTGGTGATGCAGACGATTTATCGCATATTCCTGTTCGTATGAAACGGTATTTGCTATGACTGTTTTAAAAACCGCCGCAGCAAAAGCTGGAGGCAGATTAAGAGCTCTTGCTTTTTCCATGATCGCGTCAAGTTTTTCCTGCTCACGGGCAGGATCACTGATCTTTTGATCTTTTTGTAATTTGCATTCGGCTATGTCTGCTGCCACGTCTTTTCGTTGACTAAGCAGATCCAGCAGTTTTCCATCAATTTCGTCGATGGCCAGACGACAGGTATTTAAATCTCTCATGTAAAGAATTTTAGCAGAAAGAAAAGAAGCTATGTCTGCATTTGTCAATCAGGATAAATAAAACGGTCAGAAAGTTGTTAAAGAACTGTTTTGAGGGATAACGACGTGTATTGTTTAAATTCAGGATGTGATTCAGATGAAAAAAAGGACCGCCATTATAAGGGGTCCTTTCTTTGCAGATCAGTCAGATTCGTCATTCATTGCGGTTTGCAAGCAGGCGAAGAATTTCAATGTAAAGCCAGCATATGGTGACAAGCACAGAGAAAGCATTGAAGTATTCAAAATATTTAGGCAACCCCATGTTCACGCTTTGCTCGATTTGGTCAAAATCCAAAACAAGATTCATGGCGGCTATGGTGCAAACTATAAGAGATATGCCTACTGACAAAGCACCTGAAGTAGGTAGCAAGGCAGTTCCGAACAGATTGAAAATCATATTGACAAAATAAAGTACGCATACGCCTAAGGTAGCACTGGTGACTACGGCACGAAAACGTTGAGTCGGAACTATAATACGGAATTTCCACAGAGCCAGCATCACCATCACCACGACGAATGTCGACATGACCGCAGTAGATACTATTCCAGGATATTTAAATTCAAACATTCCTGAAAGCGAGCCTAAAGCCGCACCCTCGCACAGAGCATAAATCGGTGCTGTTATAGGCGCAGTATGCGGTTTGAAAATGGTGATAAAAGCTACGATTACTCCGGCAATTAAAGAAGCATACATAAGACCTGAAGCAGGAGTACCTGTATCGATTATGGAGCTTATGCTGTATGCCATGGCAAACCAGCCGGAGATCAGCGTCAGTGCTACTAACAGCAGGGATTTTGTAGCAGAGCCTGAAACGGTGGCGGCATTGGCCTCGATACCTTCTCCGCCGAAATTAAAAGTTCCCGCTTGGCTGTTGATAACCCGTATGGCAGGGTTCGTGGACTCGTGCATGTTCATAAAAAAACTCCTGAGTACATTTAACGGCTTAATTTTTCTTAAAATCAAAGAGATGTCACAATATAAACTATATTCGATATAGTATTACTTTTTACTTTGGATTCACTTAGCACTAGTCTCGGAACCATTCACTCTTGCATTTGTGAATAACGCTTTCAAGCTGATCTCTGGTGGCTCCTATGTGATCATAAAGAGCAGAATGTGCAGCTTCTGCGTCATTGGCCTTGAGAGCTTCAAGTATTTTTTGATGAGCATTTGAAGTAATGATCATCGGTGTCAGTTCGTTTTCCAACGAGAGATAACGAACGCGATCCATGGATGCTTTCAAGCCTTCTACCATATTCCAAGCCCGATCAAGTCCCGAAGCGTGAATAAGAGTACAGTGAAATTCGTCATCGAGGCGAAAATGCTCGTGTACGTCGTATTGATCGGCAGCCTGTTTTTGTTTTTTGATGTTTTGATGCAAAAATTCAAGCGTTTCCTCATCGATATGACCGCAGGATTTTCTTATGCAGTAGCCTTCGATGGCCATGCGCATTTCAGCTCCTTGCAGAATATCTTTTTTGGAAATTTTTGCTACTTTGGTAGTCTTTTTAGGTTCAATGACAACAAAATCGTTTTCAGCCAGTTTGATGAGAGCTTCTCGTACAGGCTGTCTTGAGATACGGAATTTGAATTTTGAAGATACTTCGTTTTCCGACAGCGGATCACCAGGTTGCAGACGGCATTCGATGATGGCCTTCTTCAGGAACTTATAGATCTGCTGATTAATTGGTTCTTTTGTATTTTCGACCGCAAATTCCGTGGAAAGATAAAACTCGTTCATGCATGCACCTTAAAAACAGTCGGGACTTCGGAGGTTTGCTTTTAAACAGGTGTTTTAATCGTGTTGAAACATCTTGGTAAAAGGATATCACGTCCCTTTTTTTTGTATGTAAGTGTGTTGTTTGTGCCATTGTTGCACAACTTGCGTAAATATTAAAGAAAAGCTTAATTCAGATCAAAAAGATCTGATCTCTTTTTGCAAGAGTGTGATCCTCATCATCAGGCATAAAGCTTCAAAATGTCTTAAAATACAGAGAATATATTAAATAGTGGGCCGTTATGGCCTTTGTATCTGTAACTAGGAGATAACCATCATGGGTAAAGGATTGTTGTTAGCGGGCGAGCCTATGGGCCTGCTTATTGCTCAGAGCGAAGGGTCTTTGGATAGTGTAAAGGGTTACAGCCTTGCTGTTGCCGGCGCCGAATTCAACGTTGCTACAGGATCTGCTCGCTTAGGTCACAACACTGCCTATCTAACCAAACTTGGCGACGATCCTTTCGGTAAGCTGATCTCCCGTACTCTGAATGAAAACGGCATCGACAATTCCTTGGTTATTTATACTAAAGAGCGTCGTACCGGCTTTATGCTGAAGAGCAAAGTTTCCAAAGGCGATCCTGAGATTTTCTATTTCAGAGCAGGTTCAGCTGCTTCAACCCTTTCAGAAGAGGATGTTGAGAAGATTGATTTTACCAAGTTCTCAAATATCCATTTGACCGGTATTTTACCGGCTTTGTCTGATTCAACCCGTGCTGCAGTCAAGCTCATGCTCAAGAAGGCTCGCGAAGCCGGCTTGTTTGTGTCTTTTGATCCTAATTTGCGTCCTCAGTTATGGCCTTCTCAGGAAGTCATGGTGTCTTACATCAATGACTTGGCTTCCAAAGCTGATCTGGTTCTCCCCGGTGACGGTGAAGGTAAGATCCTTTGCGGTACAACCGATGCTTATGAGATCAATAAGTTCTATTTGGAATTGGGTGCCAAGACTGTAGTTACCAAATGCGGTCCTAAGGGCGCTTTGATTTCCGACGGAAAGACCGAGACCATGGTTCCTGGCTTTATCATCGATAAGGTTGTCGATACCGTCGGTGCCGGTGACGGTTTTGCTGCCGGTACTCTTACTGGTCTTATGGAAGGTTTGTCCATCGACAAAGCTGTTGAACGCGGTTGTGCCATCGGTGCAATTCAGTGCACCTTCGTAGGCGACAATGAAGGTTTGCCTACTCCTGAGCAGCTTAAAGCTTTCATGGATTCTCACAAGCGCGTTGTTCTTTAATTTTAGGAGAAGGAAATGTCAGTTTTAGATAAGATTGCCCAAATCCGTATTGTTCCGCTTGTTACTTTGGATGATCCTAATGATGCCGTTCCTCTTGCTCACGCTTTGGTGGAAGGCGGTATCCCTGTGGCCGAGGTTACCTTCAGAACTGCAGTAGGCGGCGAAGTTATTGAGCGCATGGCCAAAGAAGTTCCCGAGATCATCGTAGGTTCAGGTACCGTTCACGACATCGATCATGCCATGGAAACTCGTGATCGCGGCGGTAAATTCGTGATCACCCCGGGTTTCAATCCCAAAGTGGTTGATTGGTGCATTAAGCATGATATGCCGGTTTGCCCAGGTACTGTTACTCCTTCTGATTTGGAGCAGGCTTTGGATTTTGGCCTTAATACGGTGAAATTCTTCCCGGCAGGAGCTTACGGCGGAGTTAAGACTTTGAAAGCTTTAGCCGGCCCTTATGCCATGATGAAGTTTGTACCTACCGGCGGAGTAAATCTTGATAATCTGCTCGAGTTTTTGAGCCTTAAGAACGTTGCAGCTTGCGGCGGCAGTTTTGTTCCTCCTTCATCAGCAGTGAAGGCCAAAGACTGGAAGGCTGTTACTGAGACCTGCAAGAAGATCGTTTCTATGGTGAAGACCTTGGGTTAATCTTCTTTAATTCATCAGGTATAAAAAACATCTGGGGGAGCATTGCTCCCCCTTTTAAGTTATTTTGCAAGGGATTTTTATGCCAAAAAATTGGAGTGATGTGATCGGACCGTTAAAAAATACGGATTTTTTTAAGCATGCGCACAATTTTCAGCATGAATTGCGTGTAAGGGGATTTGATGTTTATCCTGCCGAGCATGATATATTCAATGCATTTCGTTATACGGCGCTGGATAAACTTAAAGTAGTGATAATAGGACAAGATCCTTATCATGAACCTGGACAGGCAATGGGTCTTTCGTTTTCCGTTCCTCCGCACGTGCAGATCCCGCCCTCTTTGCTCAATATATACAAGGAATTGGCGTCTGATATTTCAGGCTTTGAGATCCCTGATCACGGTTGTCTTATTCCGTGGGCAAAACAGGGGGTGTTACTTTTGAATGCGGTATTGACTGTTACAAGAGGACAGGCTTTTTCTCATGCAAAACAGGGATGGGAGCTATTTACTGATGCCGTGATAGCTCAAATAAATGCTCAATGTGAACACGTGGTTTTTTTGCTTTGGGGAAAAGCAGCTGCAGATAAATGTCGCAATGTTGATCCGGCAAAGCATTTGATCCTCAAGGCACCTCATCCCAGTCCGCTTTCAGCTTTTCGTGGTTTTTTCGGATGTCATCATTTTTCCAAGACCAATGCTTATTTAAAGTCTGTCGGTAAGGAAGAAATTGTGTGGCAACTGCCTTTGCATCTTGATGGCGACGAGGAACTTTAAAGCAGTTCTGATATAGCGGCGGTTACCAAGTTAATACCTTCGCCGCTTATCATTTTTTTTCCGTTACACGCATATAATTCGCGGTTTTTATTAAGATTTAGTAAGGCTTTTTTTACTTTTAACGGATCTTCAAGTTCTTGCAGTAAAAGATCTTCTCCCACCCCCAACCTGGTAGACATCATTACACAACCTTGTTGATTATCCGCAATAGCAGTGTTGATGGTAGGAAGACCTGCACATAATCTTTCTTTAAACATTCCTCCGTAGGCACCCATTGCCATATCGCATTTTGAAAACAATTCGCCTACTTTTGTTGTGCTTGTTATAAGCTTAAGTGACGGGCTAGCGGCACATAGAGCCTGTAGCTTTTCAAGATCAGAGTTTGCCGCACCGGCAAGTACAATGAAGTTGAAGATTTGGTGAAGTCCTGATGCTAAAACAGAGTTTACGACTTTAACGCAGGCATGGGCAGGATCTGCTCCGCCGTAATTTATAAGTATGGTTTTCTTCTTGCGTTTTACTCTTATTATGTTTAGAAATTCAGGGCGGATTAAAGAGTAGCGCGTTCCGGTTAAAAGTTTACATTTCTTCGGTACCAGATTTAGGTAGTCATCGTTTTTTCTTGAAAAATTGGCGTCGGTGAGTAAATCACAGGCATGTCGACGCTTTAAATCGTCGATCACTGCTACTGGAGAAATTATTCTTTTTTCGGTTTCTTCTTGCAAAAAGTAGTGATCAAAAAGAGTGATCTTCGGATGAAGATCATTTACTTTGTCTGCCACGTCATAAATACTGCATTTTATGATTTGAGCATATTCACCTGCGAGGCTTGCAAGTCTGTTATCAAATGAATCAGTGATCAAATATGGGATCAGGCCTTGCAACATCAATTTTGGCAACAAAGCTTTCACCCTCATAAGATGCCCAGTACCTATATAGTGATCAGCTTTAAGTACAACAGCTAAAATTGATGTTTTCTCTTTTTGACAAAAGCTCATACTTAAAAAAGAGTTTTATAAAATTCGAAACTGACAGTTGGTAATATTACTAAGAAGTGGTGTCAGCTTTTGTACAGTAGATCTGTTAATTGTGTTTGAAATTCATTAAGTGTTTTTGCTTTCAAAGCCCACGGCGTTAACAGATCAAAAATTGTCGATTCCTTGCATTCTGCAATTTTAGTTTTGATTTCATCAGGCAAAGAACCGAAACGCAATGATAGTATCTGCCCCAGCATTTTACCTTTTCCCTCTATTTCACCTTTTGCTATACCTTCGGCTCTTCCTTCGGCTCTTCCTTCAGCTCTTCCTTCAGCTCTTCCTTCGGCAAGAGCTTTTTTTCTGCTGATTTCAATTTGCCTCATTTTTTCGTCAATTTCAGGGCTCCAAAGCATATCCCAGCGCACGCCGCAGTTGTCAAACATAGAAGATACCTCCTCTAATTGCGTGATTTTCTTAATGTCCTCTGATTTTACCCCTTTTACTGTAAGGAAAAGGCGGTACCATTCCAACAGGAATTTTTTCAATTCGTCAAATTCTTTGCGTTCGTTGTCATTTCTGGAAATGCTTTGATTTAAATAAGTGTAGAAGCGTTTAAAGCTTTTTAAAGCATCTTTTGGTGTTTGTGCTCGTTCGCACTCCAAAAATAACCCGGCTGCTTCATTACATTTTTGCATCAGTTCATCAGGAAGTCGCCTGGTATCCAAGACGACGTAGGTGACATTCGGTATCAGGTGTTTGGTTTCTTTTGACCAGACTTTAATGAGATCTGCTGTAGACAGCGGTGCTGTCCAAGGTTGTTCTCCTATATACAGGACGAGCGGATAGATCTGCGGCAGTTGATTGTTCATTTTTTTTATACTGTCTGTATATTTCAGGCGATCATAGACTAAAGCCACATAAGCCATGATGCGTTGTGCCATGAAACGGTCTACGGTTGATTGAAATTCCAGCATTAAGAGAAAATAACAATCATCTCCATCGTTATTTTTGAATTTCCAAATGAGATCGTTACGTTTGAGTTTGTAATTTTCGCTCACATGTTCAGTGGGGAAAGCTTCCAGTGTTCCGTTCTCAAGAGAAGGCAGAGATAATACTGCTCTGAACTCTTTCAGCAGACTGCGGACCATAAGTTTGATCCCAAACAGACGTTTTAAAACTCCGTCCAGTTCTTCTGAAATTTTTGGAGTTGAGTTTTGCTCATCGGTAGGTAAACCGTTTTTCTTTTGCATATTATTCCTTGTATGTAAACAATATGCAAAGTATTACACGGTTCGAAATTTTTTAAAGTAGTGGTGTGCTGAAATCAGCCTGTTTGTTTAAAATATCTTAGTAATCAAATAAATAGCTATAAATCAGTGACATACAATCTGTCGTTATGTATCTGTTTAATTAAGATGAAGCTCGTTAACTGCTTTGACCATAGCCTGTGCATAGTCCCAGTCTTCCTTGGTATCTATATCGATTACGCGATGGCGAGGCATCTCAAAACCTCTTAAAGAAAGCGGAGCAGTTTGTGGATCAACAAAGTAATTTTTGGAGTAGAAGTAAAACAGACCTGCATCCTGATAGGTTTTGGGTAAATCCTGAGAACGCCAGGACATATATTGAGGCATAACCGGAGTAGGAATTTTATTTTCATCCAAAAATTGAGCTCTTTGAATAGGAAAAGGAAACTCGCAACAGGCGTACAAATAATCTGCTTTTTCGTTTTTGAACTGCTGATAAGCTTTTTTAAGGTATTCTCCGTTTAAAAGCGGAGCCGTTGCATATACGGTACATACCGTATCGGCGTCAAATCCTAAAGCTTTCATGCGCCTGTAGGCATCTTTGGTGACGTCTCCAGTACCGGTAAAATCGTCGGCAAGTTTTTTTTCCCTTAGAAAAGGAATTTCTGCTCCCAAATTTTTTGCAATTTCAGCAATTTCTTCTGAATCAGTAGAAACAATGACGTGTTCGAAAAGTTCGGATTCCAATGCTGCTTTGATGGAGTAGTAGATAAGCGGATGACCTAAAAATTCCTTAATATTTTTTAATGGAATACGTTTTGAACCTCCGCGGGCAGGGATCATGGCAAAACGTTTTTCAATGGTATGCAAGGTCATATTACAGCTCCAGAAGAGACGATAATTTTGCAGCTACCAGCTGTTGCTTTAATAAAGATAGGGTTGGAAACAGAGGAATAGAGAGTGTTTTTGAAAAAAATTCTTCAGCACCTTCCAGTGCTCGGTACGGTTTTAAAGCCTGATAATAGGGGTGACGATATATCGGAAGATAGTGCACTTGCACGCCTATTCCGCATTTACGCATGATTTCAAAAATTTGATCTCGCTTGCCGTTTTCTATCTTTACCTGATAAAGATGCCAGGCACTTTTGGAATCATTGCTGTCAGAATCAGGCAGGGACAGATTAGGAACATCTTTTAGCAATTCTTCATACAACTTGGCTTTTTTTCGTCTCATTTCTACAAAAATCTGCAGTCTTGCCAATTGAGACAAACCTAAAGATGCATGAAGACAGGACATACGGTAGTTAAAACCGAGATCTTGCATTTCATAATAATAGTCAGGATGACTTTGATCGTTAAGCTTATTTTTTTCGCGGATCACTCCGTGAGATGAGAGTGAACGCATCTTTAGAGCTAACTCCTCGTCATTGGTAAGCGCCATCCCTCCTTCTGCGGTAGTGATAATTTTTACGGGATGAAAGCTTAAACAGGTGATGTCCGCGTATTTACCTGAACCTGCCTGATCTCCTTTGTATTCGGCACCAAGAGCGTGTGCGGCATCTTCAATGACTTTAAATCCGTATTGCTTTGCCAGCAACTGTATGCGCTCAAAATCGCAACGTCTTCCTGCCATATCTACGGCGATCAGGACTTTGGGAAGTCGGCCTGTTTTTTTTGCCTTTTCAAGCATGGAGGAGAGATGATCACAATCTATGTTACCGCTGACGGGATTTACGTCCACAAATTCGACATCACCGCCTGCCATACGAACGCAATTGGCACTGGCAACGAAACTTATGGCACTTACATAAACGAGATCTCCAGGCCCTACACCCAGAGCCATTACTCCAAGGTGTAAAGCTGAAGTGCAAGAATTGACCGCCACAGCGTATGAAGCACCGGTCACCTCGCATACGGCTTCTTCAAATTCTTTTGTCTTAGGACCGCAGGTTAGATATTCTGAACTTAAAGTTTCGAGCACTGCATCGTAATCAGTGGCATC
>JALEXT010000179.1 GCA_022779845.1 Succinatimonas sp. | reverse complement strand
ACGAGTAATTAAATTCCCGGTTCTCATGAAAAATTAAAAAGGCCAGCAGGATGGTATATACAGGCTCTAAGTTATAGGTAAGCATCACGGTAAAGGCGGAAACCGCTTTTAATACCATGAGTTGCAAAAGATACATGCCGGCAGTGCAGACGGTGGCAGCAAGTAAAAGATAGAGCATGTCTTCTAATTTGAAATAAAGATCCCAGCTTCCGGTAAATACTCGGTAAAAGCACACGGCGATCACCATCATCGCGGAGGCACCCAAAAACTGCCAGTTAAGCATGCTGTAACTTTCAGCCTGAGGATGAGCCATCAGGCGACGTCCCGTTACCGAATAAAGAGCCGATAAAAAAGCACAGAATATCCCTACCCCTATTCCCAAGCGATAACGGGCATCGAAGCTGAAGATAAAAGACAATCCCAAAATAGCAACCAAACTGCAAAGTATATCGGCGATGCTGAATCTGGTCTTTGCAACCACAGGCTCGATGATAGCTACAAAAAAGCTGATCGTGGATACCGTCAGAGTACCCATGGAAACATTTGAAAGCTTGATAGCCAAATAGAAAAAAGTAATGTGCAACGCAAGCAAAGCCCCCGCTCCCATGGCACCGTAGCGCAAGGAGGCCGGCAGTGGTTTTAACTTATGCGTAAACTTTGAATAAGCAAAGAAACACAGTCCGCCTAAGGTAATGCGAAAAAAACAGATCCAAACGGCGTTTAAAGAAACCAGGCGTCCGAAAAGGCCCGTAAACCCTGCTATGATTACGGACAAATGCAGTTTTAAGAATACGTGATCCATAACGGGCCTTATCTTGGAAAAATTATGGTGAAAGATCAGTGCATCAGATGGTGCAAACGTCTTTTCTCCTCAAAATAACGTTTGCCGGGATGGTGAGGCAAACCCTTTTCCCAATGTGCTCTCGGTTTATATTTCCAATACTTAAAAGCATGTTTCGGCACACGGTGATCACCATTGTGATGAACACGATGATGGGGATAAAGAGGGCGGGCATAAGGATCAGGACACGGAGCTCCCGCGCATTTTAATCCCTGTATCCCGTAGTCATAATTCTGCTCCTGAATCTTTGCAGGGGCATCAGGTCCTACCTTGATCACCCTAACGTTTTCGTCCTCATAAAAACTGCTTAAAGGCGAGGCGCTATCTTCAGCAAAGGACATATTGCCGTAAGTTGCGGCAACCGCAGTTAAAACCATTACAAAAAATTTCTTCATGATCTTTTCTTCCCTAAAACTCCTGAGCTTTATACTCAGGGATCCTGACTTGGGAGCTTATGGCTTTATACAAACCTTCAACCCACATCAGCGCATTTTCAAAAGATGCGGAAACCTTGGCACCGGTTAAATCACCCTCTTTTGAAGAGAGTTCGGCTACCTTGGCAAGATCATTACAACGCACCGCGTCATAGATCATACTTAGATCATCAAGTTTTTTATAAGATGCCTTGATCTTGTTGTTATGCTCGACAAGATCGATAAAAGCAGGATCTTTAAGCTCTGCTGAAGACACGGCAAAACGCTTTAAATTGCGTATGGCTCCCATAGAAAAATACGGAAGTGGCAGATCCTCAGGACCTAAATCAGCCCAGATGGCAGCTTCGCATAAAGCCATCTTCAAAGGAGCATAGTCGTTTACGCCCATGCGCCTCATCTCATCTGAGGAAAATCTGAAAGACAGCAACTGCAAACACAAAATACATTCAATGGTACGGACTAATTTGGGTTCAAGCACCGCCACGGCCTGCTCATAAGTAGGATCGTAGATCAGATCTTCTTCAAAACGACATCCGTGAGCCATATAAGTTACGACAGGTTTTACATAGCTTGTAAGCACGCTGTAACGTTTTAAAAAATTTAAAAAGATCTCGGTTGAAGGATTTTTTGAAAACTGCTCTTTGATAACTGCGCAAACATCGGTAAACATCGTGGGTAAAAGCTGCGAGAACTCGTGATTTTCAGCCATGAGACATAACTCAGGCGGGATCTCATGGCAACTGCAGTAATCAATGCCGTGGGCAAAGGCCTCGCGACATTGAGCAATCGACGAGCATTTGGCTATGCTTTTTATTTCAGGCGCGAAGAGTTTGATGTTCTGCAAAAGATAAAGCTGCTCGTCAACATCCTCGTTCATATCCACCACGGCATAGGCAAAATTCTTCACCATCTGAGCCCAGCGCGTGTAAATAAGGCTGTAAACATCGATGGCTATGCGCATATGCAAGCGGATCATCTGATTGAACACTACCAAGATGGTAGGCGTCACTTCCTGCTTTTTCGGAAGATAAAGGATAAAACGCTGAGTATTTACAAACTGCATGCGTTTGGTGAACTCTGTGGTAAGCGGCATACGCACCGCACAGCAACCGCTGTCTCCTACAAAGAGATTCATCGCGCGACGTACGTAATACCCAACGAGCACATGCAAGACGTGGCGCTCTTCAAGTTTGTCAGCCTCGTATAAGGAACCTGCCGTATATCTAAACAGATTCCCGAGCATTTTAAAGCTCCTGTCATAAATCCAAGTTGCATTGATGATGTGAGAGCGATCCTTTGAGCGTCTGAACATCGGTGCTTGCGGCTTATCTTTTTTTTCAGAAGTCTCTGTAGTCATTTTGTTGTTGTTTTCCGGATCAAGGCTTGGTTAGCCTTAACTGACTAGGTCGAATTTCTTAATTAAGTCTAAATTTTAGATCTTTTTTTTATTTTCATCAAAAGGCAGAAAAAATGCCATGATCTTCGGTCAAAACTCTCAAAACTTATTGCTGATCAAGCTTGTCTATTTCATTTTTTTTAAAAAACCTTAGAATTTGATCAGCTAAAGATTTTCCTTTTATAAGAAGCATTGCATGAAACTTGCCAAAAAAAAGAGACTGCCTTGCGCAGTCATGGCCGGCACATTGCTGTTTGCCGCAGTGATCTGCGTTTACACTGCTTTGGTATTGGAAAATACCAAAGAAAACGAGATTAAAAGCTCACAACAAACTTTATCAGCCTTGTTGTTGTCGTTAAGCAAAGGGGCTTTGACGCAAAATGAAGCGGCAAAATACATAAGCTTTCAAAAAGCCTCACGATCTTTCTTTACTTTGCGTGATCATGCTCGGGCTTTGCGTAGCAGGATAAATTCACCTCAGGAAGCGCCTATCAGCTTCTTCGGATTTGATTATTTTGCCCATAACAACGAACCACATCAGGTGTTCTATTCCCCGCAAAGTTACCCCGAAGGTACGAACTGTCTGGAGCTTGCCGGGATCCCTTCGTCATATCATCAAAGCTTTACCGCCTTTTTAAAAAACGAAGGTTTCTCTCCTGAAAGATTCAAATGTTTTAAGAAAGACTCACAGAACTTTTTCGGATATCTCATGGAATCGGCAAGCGGCCGTCATGTGACTTATTTATATTTGGAAAAATACAAAACTTCAGCAGAGTTTCAAGAGCCTCAGGACGTGTTCGCCAATTTTGAAAGGGTGCAATCACTGCTTGGCGAAGCCAAATTTGCAGTGTTTAACGAAGGGCAAAAACTGTACGCTTCATCAGACTTTGACATAGAGAAAATGCCGGATGATCTGAAAGTATCAAACGCTGATCTCAAGTTAACTCTGGAATTTGACGGCAAACAAACACAGGCGACGGCCCGTTGCGACGGGAAACTTTGCATTCTGATACAAGATCCTGCTCTTGGGATCTCAAATCAGGTGATCACGGCTGCGGTGATTGCCCTGATCTTTGCACTTTTAATCATATTCGGGATCTATATGAATATGAAACGTCAGGATGAGGAACTCAAGCGCTGCAAACTTGACGTCGCCGCCGACGTAAGATCGCTTGTAACCTTCATCAATTCACATTCAAGTGATGAAAAGTTATCCTGGCGTGAAATGGCCGACGGCTCCGTAGTCAAAAATGCTCTAAACGATGCAGCCAAAGCTCACCTTGAGCATTGTGCATCTTTAGAAAAACAACATGATGAGCAGATGCACAAGCTTAAAGAGCAAGCCGAACAACAAAAGAAAAATGCGTTTGCACAGGGTAAGGCTGATGAACTGTTTTCTTTTCAGAATATGCTGCCGCCGGTATCCTCGGAACTGCCCACCTCGCGTTTTTTGGACATATCTTCACTGCTCATGCCGTCAAAACAAGGATGCAGCGATGCCTATGACATTTTTCGCACTGACAAGGACAATCTTGCCTTCATGATCGGATCTTGCACCCGCAAAGGACGCGATGCTTTAAAAATGCTGAATGAGTCGTTAATCTTAGGGCGCAGACTTTTACGCGATGAAGGATTTACTCCGGACGAAGCTTTTAACGAAATCAATAAATTATTATTAGAGCGCAATCGTGAGGGGGCAGGACTTAAGATGTTTGCCATGATCTTAAGCGAGTTTACCGGCAACTTCATCTGCTGCTCGGCTGGATTTACCCCTCCTGTGATCTCCTCCATGTCAGGAACTGCTCAATTTGCCGCCGTAAACGGCAGAGCCTTAGGCGAAAATCCTCAGGAAAAATATGTCTATACCAAGGGCAAACTGGATTTCGGCGATTCGCTTTTATTGTCAGGTCCCGGAGTAAGCATGCTGGCAGGATCCGACGGTTTGCCTTTCGGCAGTGAACGCGTAGCTCAGGCTTTTGCCTCTGCATATGAAGGCAGTTCCCGCGACATGATGATCAGGATCATGAAGACCCTGCATAACTTCTCAAAGGACGTGCCCACAAAAGATCTCTGTCTAATTTGTATCAAAAAGACCAACAATACCAATACGACGCAGGAGTAGATAAAGTTATTGATCAAACAAAACGGATCGCGGGACTTTAATGCTCAATGAAGCACCTTTTTTCAGGATCTAAAGATGGGATTATCAGACAACGTTAGCTTGCAGGTTCTGCCTATTGGAGCCCGGAACTTTGCCGAGCTTCGTCATGCTGACATGATCTACGTGGACAAGACGGAGTTGATTTACAGTCTGGTTCGGGCTAAGAAAGGTTATTACCGTTTCTCCCGTCCGCATCGTTTCGGCAAATCCTTGCTCTTAAGTACTATTGAATCCCTCTTTCGCTTCGGACTTAGAGATTTTAAAGGACTTGCCATTGAAAAACTTTGGAACGAGGATAAAACCTATCCTGTTATTAGACTTGATTTTTCTTTGTGCAACGTTTTTTCTTCCGTTCAAGAATTTGCTCATAAGTTTGACAAGCTTCTTTATTCGGCTGTTCGTAAAAGCGGCCTTTCAATACCTCCTAAAGAGGAAGAAGGACTTTGTTCTGACATGCTCGGTCGTTTTCAGACTGCTCTTGAACAGGCCGAAGATTTACAACCGGTACTGCTTATCGACGAATACGACTCTCCTTTAAATGCCTGTCTGGACAAACCTGAGCTGTTGCATCAAATCAATGATATACTGGCGGAATTTTACACTGTACTTAAGGTTCAAAGTGCCGACTTGCGTTTCTTCTTCATGACGGGGATCTGCAAATACCGTGAGTTTAAGCTTTTTTCATCAGGGACTTTTATGGAAGAGATTTCACTTGATGAAGACTATTCAACTTTACTCGGTTTCACCAGAGACGAACTTATACGTTATTTTTCACCTTATATAGAAAAAGCCTCACAAATCCATAAATTGAGTTTTGATGAATGCGTTTTGGAAATGGAACGCAACTATGGCGGATTCTCCTTTGATAGAAAAGGTAAAAATCACGTCTTTGCTCCTTGGTCCGTCTTAAATTTTCTCTCTGCACCAGAAAAAGGTTTTGACAACTATTGGTATGAATCAGGGGGACAAACCGAAGTACTGCTCAAATACATACAGGAGCACGCTTTAAAAAAACCTGAGGACTACGGCAAAGACCAACTTGCAGAATACGACGAACTTAA
>JALEXT010000045.1 GCA_022779845.1 Succinatimonas sp. | reverse complement strand
GCGTGACGGCCGGCAGGATACTGATCCACAGGAGTGAATTTGGCAGTAGGTACGAGTTCTGCGTAACGGGCCAAAGAAGCACGCTCCTGCTCCTTGACCTGCTTTAACACGTCAAGTTTGATGCCGTTTTCATCATAAATGAATCCGCGGGAATCAGAGCAGGTAACAGGAGTTGCACCGAGTTCATAGAGTTTCTCGATGGCATAGGTAGCAACGTTGCCAGCACCTGAGACGGAAACCTTCTTGCCCTTTAAAGACTCGCCGCGATCTTTGAGCATAGCATCGGTGAAGTAGATAAGACCGTAGCCGGTAGCCTCGGTTCTGGCCAGTGAGCCGCCGAAGGTCAATCCCTTGCCGGTCAAAATGCCTTCATACTTGGTGGTAAGACGCTTGTAGGCACCGTACATATAGCCGATCTCACGTCCGCCTACACCAATGTCGCCTGCAGGAACGTCAACGGTGGCACCGATGTAACGGTACAACTGGATCATGAAAGCCTGGCAAAAACGCATAACCTCAAGATCGGATTTGCCTTTAGGATCAAAGTCGGCACCGCCCTTGGCACCGCCTATGGGAGTTCCGGTAAGGGAGTTCTTGAGGATCTGTTCAAGACCCAAAAACTTTAAGATACCTTCATTTACTGAAGGGTGGAAACGTATGCCTCCCTTGTAGGGACCGATTGCGGAATTGAACTGCACGCGATAGCCGTGGTTGACCTGGATCTGGCCCTTATCGTCAACCCACTCAACGCGGAATGAGAAGATCCTCTCAGGCTCGGTCAGACGCTCGAGCAATTTGGCTTTTTCGTATTCTGGCTTTTTGTCGAGAGCCGGCTGGAGGGTGCTCAAAATCTCTTCGGCAGCCTGGAGGAATTCAGGCTGATAGGGATAACGGGCTTTTAAGGAAGCAAGAACCTTCTCTGAATAAGACATATAGTAAATCCTCCTGAGGATTTGTGCCTGTTGGTATGTTTTGTAATGTGAACACTGTACATTCAGTAAAAAAACCTTGCAATAAAGCGGAGCAATATGCACCAAAAGACAGCATGAATGCACTATGTTTGTACAAAACGGAAAATATATCTTCAGATTGTCATTTAACTTACTGTTTAAAATGACTTTTTAGCGCAAAAATGCCTGAAAATAGCCCAAAACTGATGAGATGTGGTGCACATTTTTTAGGTTTTGCCTTAGGAACAAAAAAACCCTTCGCTTTTACAAACGAAGGGAAAACTACCAACAGGCAAACGGTTACATATTTTTTAAGCGTGAGGTATGCTCATCAGGTAACGGTCGACAGCTTCCGCACAGCGTCGACCTTCAGCAAGAGCCCAGACCACGAGAGACTGTCCGCGGCGACCGTCACCTGCGGCGAAAACTTTGGGATTGTTAGTCTTAAAGGCTTCGTCACCCTCGTAACTTGCTTTGATATTGCCGCGGTTATCGGTTTCAAGACCGAATTCCTGTGCAAGTGCAGGAGAAGGATGAGAATAACCCATGGCGATCAATGCTACGTCGGCATCCATGGCTCCGTCGGTACCGGCAATGCCTTCAAAGTGATGACCTTTGCCCCAGCGTACTTTTTGGGTTGTGATCCCGCAAAGTTTTCCGTCTTTACCGACAAACGAGGTGGTATTGGTGGAGAAAAGTCTTACGCATCCTTCTTTTTGAGAAGGAGAAGTACGTTTGATGCGTCTCCATTCAGGCCAGGTATTGAATACGTCGACTTTTTCAGGAAGTTCGTCGTGGTAATCAAGCTGAGTTACGCATTTTGCGCCTTTGCGTATGGCCGTGCCGATGCAGTCTGAAGCAGTCTCGCCGCCGCCTATTACCACCACATTCTTTCCGGCAACGTCGATTTGATTTTCTTGGGCACCCTGAATTTCAAGATTCTGGGCAATGAGAAAATCTAAGGCGTAATGAACGCCGGAGAGCTCGCGACCAGGGATCTTGAGATCGCGCGGAACCTCGGATCCAGGGCATAGTACTACGGCACTGTATTTTTCCAAAAGTTCTTTGCCGCTGATGCTTTCTTTGGCGTTGCAGAATACACCGCTGCTTTGTTTTTCAGGTGATCCCACCAACACTCCGGTTTTGAAGGTTATGCCTTCTGATTCCATTACGCTAAGACGTCTGTCGAGGATCTCTTTGGGCAGTTTGAAATCGGGAATGCCGTAACGCAAAAGTCCGCCGGCTTTGTCGTTTTTCTCGTATACGGTTACGTTATGACCGCGTTGAGAGAGAGCCTGAGCGCAGGATAAAGCTGCAGGACCTGATCCTACGATGGCAACTTTTTTGAAGCTGCGATGAGTTGAAGGTTCTGCATGGATGAGGCCGTGTTCAAAGGCATATTCGGCAATTTTGCGTTCCACCGATTTGATGCCCACAGCTTCACGATGAATGCTCAGCGTACAGCCTTCTTCGCATAGAGCGGGGCAGAGCCTGCCGGTGAACTCGGGAAAGCTGTTGGTACTTTGCAATACGTTCAGAGCTTTGCGGTATTCTCCGCGGCAGACAAAATCGTTGAAATCCGGAATGCTGTTGTGCAGGGGACACTGATGCATGCAAAAAGGAGTGCCGCAGTCCATGCAACGTCCTGCTTGGATCATCGCATCATGATCAGAAAGTGTTGAATAGTATTCCTTAAAATTCAAAATGCGCTTGGCTACCGGGGTGATGCCGGGCTCAATGCGTTCGTAATCGAGAAAACCTCTTTCAAATCCCATTTTATTTAGTCTCCTGCATTGCTTGAAGAGCGTGATAATACTCAGAAGGGAAGACCTTCACAAAACGGACAAGCTCTGAGTCGAAGTTTTTAAGAATATGCTCGGCAATCGGGCTTGCAGTAAGTTCGAAATGTTTTTGGAGCAATTCTTTGATGATCTTCTCATCGCTTAATCCCTCATGCAGAGGTACGCGCGGATCGGCAGCGGCGGCAGGAACCACGTTTGAAATTAAGAAGTTTTCGTTGGCAAGGCGTGAGCGGAAGGTGTTGTCCTCGTCGTAGACGTAGGCTATGCCGCCTGACATGCCGGCGCCGAAATTGCGTCCGGTACGCCCAAGGATAAGCACGGTACCTCCGGTCATGTATTCACAACCGTGATCGCCAACTCCTTCGCATACAGCAGATGCTCCCGAGTTTCTTACGCCGAAGCGCTCGCCGGTAACGCCTGAGAGATAGACCTCTCCTGTGGTGGCACCGTAAAGGCAGGTATTGCCTGCGATGATATTGGCACGGCGATCGCCTGAGAATACTTCGTAAGGAGAAACTGCGATGATACCGCCTGATAAGCCTTTGCCCACGTAGTCGTTGGCTTCACCGGTAAGTTTCAAAGTTACTCCTTTCTTTAAGAAAGCACCGAGAGACTGACCTGCGGTACCGCGTAACTGCAAGGTAATGAAGTTGTCATCAAAACTCTTGGGCAGTGAAGCCAGATATCCTGAAATCAGCGTTCCTACCGAGCGGTTTACGTTTTTAACCTCAGACTCTATGGTAACGGCTTTGCCGCTGTGAACGGCTTCTTTGACCGTATCCATAAAGCGGTTGTCCAAGGCCTTCTCAAGCTCATGATCCTGTGAGGTGGCGTGATGGGAAGGTTCTTTGGCAAGCAAAGGATCTTTGAAGAAGATACGGGTAAACGAGAGTTTGTTGGCTTTTTCAAACTGAGGCTCGTCAAGTTTCATCAAAAGATCGCTGCGTCCTATCATTTCGTCGAAAGTACGGAATCCCAGCGAGGCCATGAGTTCGCGCACTTCACGGGCTACGAAGTGGAAATAGTTTTCCACCTGCTCGGGGGTACCGACAAACTGTGCACGCAGTTGCGGATCCTGAGTGGCAATACCGGCAGGACAGGTGTTCTTCTGGCACTTTCTCATCATGGTGCAACCTAGGCATACCAAAGGAGCAGTTCCGAAGCCGAATTCGTCAGCACCCAGCAGTGCACCTATGATCACGTCACGGCCGGTCTTGATCTGACCGTCTACTTGCAAAGTAACGCGTGAACGCAGACGGTTCATCACCAAAGTCTGCTGTACGTCAGCCAAACCGGTTTCCCATGCTGAGCCTGCGTATTTCATCGATGAGGCCGGAGCCGCACCGGTGCCGCCGTCATGACCTGAGATCACGATGTGATCTGCCTTACACTTGGCAACGCCTGCAGCAACCGTTCCTATGCCCACTTCGGACACCAGTTTTACCGAGATCCCAGCTTTGGGATTGGTAAGTTTCAAATCAAAGATAAGCTGAGCGAGATCTTCGATTGAGTAGATGTCGTGATGAGGCGGAGGAGAAATGAGTCCTATACCTGGCAGAGAGTGTCTTAATTTGCCGATGTAGGCTGAAACCTTGTGTCCAGGCAACTGACCGCCTTCACCTGGCTTTGCGCCCTGAGCCATTTTTATCTGGATCATGTCGGCATGGGCGAGATAATCAGCGGTAACGCCGAAGCGTCCTGAGGCTACCTGACGAACCTTAGAACGCAGACTGTCGCCTTTTTTAAGCGGAATATCCTTGACTACGGCATCTCCGAGCACTG
>JALEXT010000044.1 GCA_022779845.1 Succinatimonas sp. | reverse complement strand
AGTTTTATCCCTTTTGCCTGGCGGCTATAGCGCTGCGGTACCACCTGTTCCCTTTCCGAACACAGAAGTGAAACACAGCCGCGTCCATGGTAGTGCAACGTACGTTTGCGCGAGAGTAGATCACTGCCAGGCTTCCTATTTTGCGGAGCGGTAGTTCAGCTGGTTAGAATGCCTGCCTGTCACGCAGGAGGTCGCGGGTTCGATCCCCGTCCGTTCCGCCATCTTTAATTGAAAATAGCAGCGAGAGCTGCTTTTTTTATTTCTAACTTATAAAGATTTTCAAGATTATTAGTAGTTTTCGGAGTTATACGCGGTGTTGTCGTGTTCATTTTGACAACACCGGAGTTTCTGTTTAGGTACTTTGGTTAACGTGTTGATTATTGTGCTTACCAATTTTCCACTTGTTTACGTAGTTTAATTTTAGTTGGTTGTAATATCTTCGATACTTACAATATCAAGTTTCGGAGTAGGGTCATCAAATACTATTGTTTTGAAAATCATTTGAACGCACAAACTTATTGCTTCTTTTAATTTATCTTTAATCGTAACGCTAAGTTTGATTTTGTATGTCTTCTTAAGATTTTGCTTTGCGTTCTGTATCCATAACAGAATTTCGTTGCAGTCGTTTTCCCTTAAGATTATTTCATAACCGCGATGATCCATTGTATTGGTGAAGTTTAAGACATCATCAATGTCTTCATTGTCCAGCGTCAATGCGTATGTAACGTTTAGCGCTTCGGATAATGCTAATGTTAAGGTTCCTTTTGTTACACAATCGCATATGTCAACTTTTGTTTTTCCTATTTTTGAGGCAATGAGTGTTGGTATATTCAATTGATCTTCACATAACAATTGTTGGGATATGAGCTTGCGTATTTTTTCGCAAGAGTTCTTATAGATATCTTGCGTTGCACCGTGAGAAATAACTTTTAATTCAAGCACCGGGTAGGCAGCCCGATACCCTATTACGATTTCATCCGGTAAAGAGATTGTATTTACAAGCTCTTGCAGGCTTGATTCACCTATACCAAAAAGGAAAAAACGTTTTACTTTTGTCTCTTGTGCTTCTTTGAAATGTTCAAGAATATACGGTTTTATATAATCACAGAACATGGATTTGAATTCGTGCGGTACTCCCGGGGTAAAAAAACATATTGCACGTTTTATTTTGATGTAAAAGCCGCAGGCAGTTCCGTTAGGATTGTCGATTAAAATGGCTTTTTGCGGAATATCAGCTTGTTTTAAGTTGGCCTCGCCCATAGTACGTTTTCTTTTTTCATGCCATTTCCGCATTTTTTCCACCCATTCAGGATGGCGTTTGAGAGGGCTTTGAGAGGCCAAAGCAGCAGCCTCTGCGGTTATATCATCTGTAGTAGGACCAAGTCCGCCGTTTACAAAGACTAAATCTGCGTTTTTTGAACTTTGTTCAATGATCTTTTGTATGTCTTCGAGTTTATCACCGCATGTGTGTCGGTAATGAACTTGAATTCCTAAAGAGAGCAGTTGTTGAGAGAGCCAAGTTGCGTTGGTGTCATTGATGAAACCGGTGATCACCTCATCACCGGTAGAGATTATTTCAACCAGCATGAAATCTTTACCTCTTGGTTTTTGTATGATGATAGCGCTTTGATGTTTTAGTCTATTTTTTTTGCGTCTGATTACAATTGCATTAAGGAGGAATATTCATGCCAATCAAGATCCCAAACGGTTTGCCTGCCATCGCAGTATTGCAAAGTGAACAGGTTTTTGTGATGACTGAAGAGCGGGCAGTGCATCAGGATATTCGTCCTTTAGAGTTGCTTTTTCTTAATCTTATGCCAAAAAAAATTAATACTGAAATCCAGTATATGCGCAGATTGTCGAATACTCCGATCCAAGTAAATATTACGCTTTTGCGCATTGATGATCATAAGACTCGCAATACTCCTAATGATCACTTAAAGCATTTTTACAAATCTTTTGAGGAAGTGGAGCACAAATGTTTTGACGGTATGATCATTACCGGAGCTCCGCTTGATCAAAAAGATTTCTCTGATGTTACTTATTGGGAAAGACTAACCAACATCATTAAATGGAGTGCGACTCATGTAACCTCGACACTTTTCTCCTGCTGGGCTGTGTGTGCAGCTTTCAAGGTTTTTTACGGTCTTGATCCTGTCTTTAGGGAGAAGAAGCTTTCAGGTGTGTTTGAAGAACATATTAATAAAAACTCTTTTGATACCTTGATCCGCGGTTTTGATGACTGCTTTTATGCTCCTCATTCGCGTTGGGTGGACTTTACCAGAACTTATGTAAAGCAGAATACCGATCTTTTAATCCTTGCCGACGGAAAAGAAAGCGGTATGTATCTTGGAGTGTCTCCGGACAGACGCCAAGTTTACGTTACCGGACATCCTGAATATGATGCTGAAACTTTATCGGATGAATATCGTCGCGATAAACTCGCAGGACTTAATCCTAATATTCCCTGTAATTACTTTTTAAACAATGATCCCGGATCAGAAGTTTCCATGACATGGCGGTCTCATGCGTCAATTCTTTTTAGTAATTGGATTAATTACTATGTCTATCAGATGACGCCATTTGAATTTGAGCTCTGAATTTTCTCAGGATATATTGCAGCTGTTATTTTCTGTATGCTATTTTTTTTGTGTGCAACTGCAAAAATTCCGAAAAACATCTCGATTCTTGTATACTTTGCGCTTGAAAAAAAGACCCTGTTTGTTTGCGACCTTGCCGTAGCTTTAATTAAAAGATCGGCGGGGCGCTTTACTGTTGTTTGTTATCTTCCGTGACTTCCAATACTGCCAAATTCAAAATCGACGGCGGCACTCCTCTTGAAGGAGAGGTTCGTATTTCCGGAGCCAAAAATGCCGCTTTACCTATTCTTCTTGCCACCATACTCACTAAGGAGCAGGTGGTGCTTACTAATGTTCCTGATCTTGCCGATGTCACCACTTGCATCAAGTTACTATCAGATCTGGGTAAGTCGTGCGTATATGACGCGCAAACCGGTACTGCCGTAATTGAAGGGCCGGTGACTTCCAAAACCGCGTCTTATGACTTGGTCAGGACTATGCGTGCTTCTATTATGGCACTGGGTCCGTTGCTTGCTTATCTTGGAGAAGCAGAGGTTTCTTTGCCCGGAGGTTGTGCCATCGGAGCCCGTCCTGTAGATCTGCATATTAAAGGTCTGGAGGCCATGGGCGCAAAAATTGAACTCGTGGATGGATACATCCACGCGTTGGCTCCTAAAGGTCGATTACTTGGCGGATCTTTAGTAATGGATAAAGTTTCCGTAACCGGAACTGAGAATTTGGTTATGGCAGCATCCTTATGTGAAGGTACTACGGTTATCGAAAATGCAGCTTTGGAGCCTGAAGTTGTAGATTTGGTAGAATTTTTGCGGAAAATGGGTGCTCACATTACCGGAGAGGGGACGTCCAAGATCACGATATCTGGAGTTAAAAGTCTGGGAGGTTGTGATCACGAAATTGTTGCGGATCGTATCGAAACCGGTACTTATCTTGTTGCTGCTGCAGCTACCCACGGAATTGTTACCTGCGTAAATACCCGTCCTGAGCTTTTGAAGGCGGTGCTTGACAAGTTAACGCGTGCTAATGTTGCCATTACTTGTCAAAAAGATCGAATCACTGCAGATATGAGAGGGCGGATCATCCATCCTGTAGATATCATTACGGCACCGCATCCTGGTTTCCCTACTGATATGCAGGCTCAATTTACCGTGCTGAATTCTCTTGCCGACGGGGTAAGCTCGGTAACTGAAACAATTTTTGAAAATCGTTTTATGCATATTGCCGAACTTATTCGTATGGGAGCTTCCATAGAAATAAAGGGAAATACGGTGATTTGTACCGGTGTCAACGAATTGCACGGTGCTCAGGTTATGTCATCCGATCTTAGGGCTTCGGCATCTTTGGTTATTGCAGGTTTAGCCGCCCGTGGAACTACAGTAGTCGATCGCATTTATCATATGGACAGAGGGTACGAACACATAGAGGCAAAGATCCGTAAATTAGGCGGTACTATCGAGCGCTTTCATTAGATGGTGATTGGCAAATGCAGGATTTAAGCGCGTACAACAGTTTCGGTTTGCATGTGCGGGCCGAAGATCTCATTATGATCCATTCTATCGAGGATCTGCAAAAAGCTCCTGCCGGACAGGTTTTGATCCTCGGCAAGGGAAGTGATGTTCTATTTACCGATGATTACCATGGAACGATTCTGGTAAATGACATACACGGCTTTCAAGTAGAAGAAAAAGACGGATATTACTTGATTAAAGCAGGGGGCGGACTGCTTTTGGATGGTTTGATCGAAGATTTGGTGGCCCGCAATATTTCAGGACTTGAAAATCTGTCCGCTATTCCCGGTACCGTAGGTGCTGCTCCAATTCAAAATGTCGGTGCATACGGTATGGAAATAGGTCAGGTTATTGAGAATGTGACCTTTTACGACCTGGACAGACGTTGTTTGGAAACCTTTGGTAGGGAACAATGTGAATTCGGATATCGCAATTCTTATTTTAAAAAGCACAGGGAAAGAAGATTATTTATTACCGAAATAACACTGCGTCTTACAAAAGAGTTCAAGCCGAAATTGTCATATCACGGGTTGGAAGGGCATGTTTTTGAAACACCCTATCAGTTGCGTGAACAAGTCATTGCGTTGCGACGAAAAAAGCTTCCGGATCCCAAGACAGTAGGTAACGCCGGCAGTTTTTTTAAAAATCCTCAGGTTAGTGCGGAAAAAGCAGAAGAACTCAAAAGAATTTATCCGGATATACCTCTTTATCCTCAGTCTGACGGGACTGTTAAGCTTGCTGCAGGTTGGCTTATCGATAAAGCAGGATGTCGAAACATTACTCATGGTCGAGCCGGAACTTGGGAAAATCAGGCTTTGGTGATTGTAAATCGCGGCGGAGCTTGTCCTCATGAGATTGTTGCTTTGGCAAAATACATAGTCTGTGAAGTAATGAATCTTTTCTCTATTGTTTTAGAACCGGAAGTACGCATTTACGGAGCATACGGAGAAGTGTCTTGGAGCAGTCTGTAAAAGCTTTGGAACGAGCTTTATTTTTATTGAAAATTTTGAATTTTGCTCCGGATTTAAGCTTGAGTATTGGTGAGCTCTGCAATAAGTGCAGTTTTAGTCTGGATGAATGTTTTCAGTCGATAAATGCGGTAACTACTCTTTCACCTGGACTTTTGAGCATTGATAAGGAATTTTGCAGGCTAAATCGTGCTTTGGAATTTCTCGATGCAGACGGTATTTATCAGAGAGTTTTGGGCCACGGAAGAGTAGAGGTGGTACCTTGTTTGGGCTCTACCAATACCGTCATGCTTACCAAGGCTAAAGATCTGGCCTGCGGTGACGCTTTATTTGCTGAAATACAATGCGCCGGCCGGGGAAGACGCGGAGGCCGCTGGGATGCCGGAATTTGTACAAATATTACAGTATCCGTTGCTTGGCGTTTTCAAAATATAAAAAAAATAGCAGGTCTTTCGTGTGCCGTGGGACTTTGTTCATGCAAGGCCTTGCAGGAATATACAAATAAGACGGTTACCGTTAAATGGCCTAATGATATTTATCTTGAAAAAGGAAAACTCGGTGGCATTCTCATCGAATTTTGCAATGTCGGGAAAAGTGTTGTAGCTGTTATAGGCCTTGGTGTGAACATTTCGGGGATCACATCTAATGAAGAAAGCGGATATGAGAGGGCCTGCCTTGTTGTTGATGTGAAGCAAAACTTGCGCAATGAGGTCGCGGTAGCTTTGGTAAATGCAATAAGATCTTGTTGCTCGCATTTTGAAGAAGAAGGGCTGGAGCCTTTGCTTGAAGATTATGCAAAATGCGATCGTCTGGCCGGACATTTCGTAAGGATCACAGACGGTAACAGAGTATACGAGGGGAAGGTTTTAGGAATAGATCACGTCGGAAATATACACCTTAACAATAACGGCGAGTGTTTAAACGTCGCCGCCGGTCACGTTGAATATCTTGACTGAAATTTATTTTTTCAGGTAAACGCTTTCAATCATATGATTTGAGCCTTTTTCCAGGACCAGATTGGCACGACTGCGGCATGGTTTGATGTTTTCAATCAAATTAACGTGGTTGACCGCTTCCCAAATCAGTTTTGCCATAAAGACAGCTTGATCTTCCGGAATTTGGGCATAGCGATGGAAATAACTGGTCGGATCATGGAAAGTTTTTTCTCTCAGCTTTAAGAAACGATCTATATACCATTTGAGCAGATTGTCTTCATTGGCATCTACGTAAATGGAGAAGTCGATATAATCTGAAATGAAAGCTCTGTTGCGTATTTCCGGGTAATCAGATCCGTTTTGTAAGACGTTTACGCCTTCGATGATTAGAACATTAGGACGATCCACGTCAGTAAACTCGCCTTCAACTACGTCATAAGTGAGGTGAGAGTAAACTGGTACTTTTACATGCGGAACTCCGTTTTTTACGTCTTTTAAAAACTGCATGAGAGCTTTGACGTCATATGAGATCGGAAAACCTTTGCGACTTAGTATTTTCTTTTCTTTTAAGACGGCGTTTGGATAAAGAAAACCGTCTGTGGTGATTAACGTGGCTTTTGGATGGTTAGGCCAAGCGCGAATGAGTTCAGTCAGGATTTTTGCTGTAGTAGTTTTTCCCACTGATACCGGACCAGATATTGAAATGATGAACGGTATGTCATCATAACTTTGACCTAAAAATTTGTGCAAAACCTGAATACGATCAAGCCTTGAATTGTAGTAAAGATACAAGAGGCGTGATAACGGCAAATATATACGATTGACTTCGTTTAGTGACAGCTGATCGTTGAATGCCACACAGTGTTCAAGTTCTTCTTCGGTCAAAGATAAGGGAGCCATTTCATGTCTGAAAGTTGACCAGGTATCGGCGTCGAACTTGAAAAAAGGCGACTCCAGTTTTTCGTTTTCGTTAATCATTATCATGCTGTTAAATAAGGGCGTAAAGCCGTAAAACGCCAGAGGCGCAGTTCTTGCGGGGCATGATAGCATCAGAAACAAGGGATTGTACGTATTCTCCTTGTAAATCGTTTTAAATATGTTAGCTTGCAGATGTTGCGAAATTGCAGCGCATGATGACTGTTAGGCTATAAGTTCCGCGTTTTTTCTATAAGCTCAGGGAAATAAAAGATTTTTAATAAGTCGTTGATTGATTATAACCTATTGAAATTAAAGAATAATTAGTAATAATCTTGACCAGCTTTCTGTTTTTTTATAAAAAAAATTAAAAAAAAGCTTGCGAAATCGAAAGTTTCATATATACTTTGTCTCGCTTTCGCGAATCGTTTAGCAAAAGCAAGTTGATCCGGAGACGGACAGCTTAATGGAGGGGTTCCCGAGCGGTCAAAGGGATCAGACTGTAAATCTGCCGGCTCTGCCTTCGAAGGTTCGAATCCTTCCCCCTCCACCACTT
>JALEXT010000013.1 GCA_022779845.1 Succinatimonas sp. | reverse complement strand
GTACGTCTTTTAAATTCAAACGGTTCTGAGGAGTTTTACCTAGCCGTAAAAAGACTGCAAGAACTCTTAAAAGGCGATGACAAAAACTCGATACGTCATCTTCTGTCTATTTTGGTAAGCTGTATGCGAAAGCCTGAAGACGGAGACAATACTGACATGCAAACGGATATGAACGATGCTGAGGAGCACGGTATGGAAAAAGATTGGATAGCCTCTTGGCGTGAGAGAATAAACCAAGGTGACAGGGAGAAACTAAGAGCCGAAGGTGAGAGCATAGGCGAAGCAAGAGGTAAAGTGGAAGGCATGCTAAAAGCCACCTTCTCAAACCTTAAGAATCTCGTGACCTGGCGCTACGGCTCCTGGCCTGATGAGGTAGCCACAAGCCTTGATGCCAAAAAAGGCGATCTCAGCTTTCTTGAGCAGGCCATGCACTGGGTTTTGGATTGTCCAAAACTTGATGAGTTCAAGCAGAAACTCAAAGATCACGACAACTCGGTAGGAGCAGTCTGACGTAAGACATCCGCATTGAACTTATGCGATCTTTTAGTACCGGAGCAACGAAAAAAGCTCCGGTACTGCGGTTAAAAACAGATCACTCAAAAAGCCTTTCTAAGATCTCCACAGGATGCCTTGCCTTTTTACCTTCCATGCGTTCCACCTGAGATCGGCATGAATAACCGGTTACAAGACAACGTTCAAACGGTCTTGAAGAGATTTCATCATGCCAGTTACGATTATAGACGGCATAACTTTCTTCAAGATTTTGCACCATATGACCGTGCAGTCCGGCCATTCCGCAACAGGCTACCGGTACAGGTAACAGTTCAAGTCCGAACGCCTGCATGATCTCCTGCCACTGTCTTACTGATTTAGGCAACAGAGCCTGCTCGGTACAATGCGCAAATAAATAATAAGGATCGTCAAAACCTGACACACGATCTTTTTTCAGAGCCTGCAGGATCTTTTCGGTTTTAGGATCATTTACAGCCTGTGACAACCATTCTTCAGGAAGCAATACCTCAAAGTCACCGCGCGTATTTCCCAAAATAGCCGGATATTCATCGCGATAACAAATGGTAAGGGCAGGATCGTACCCGACCAAAGTTATTCCTTTTTGAGAAAGGGATGCAAGACGAGCTGCCTGCTTTGAGGCAAAGTGGACAAATTTCTTGCGTGCACCGCGTATCACCATAAGTTTGCCGTTGATATAGGGGCGCAAAAATTGCACTTTATATCCCAAATTAGCAATCAGTTTGGCAAAATTTATGAGTCCGTCAGTTTCATAAGCTGCGGTAAAAGGATCAGTTACGATCAGGATCTCAGGGGATTCCGATCCGGCTTGTTCAGATGAAAGCAATTTAAATCCGTTTTGTCTGCATTGCTCCTTTAAAGATTTTTCAGAAAAAGGGGGCAGATCGGTAAGTCCGAACACTTTTGCACAAACTTTTTTAAATAATGAATTTTTAAACACTGCGTTGGAAAGTTTAGGCAATTTTGCCGACAAAGGGATCAGCCATTCGGCATTAAGCGTCAGCAAATCCATAGACGGTCTTAAATAACGATCGTAATACATCGAAATAAAACGCGAATTAAGATCAGCTGCGTTCACATGTGCAGGACAAACTCCTTTACAGGATTTGCAGGCAAGACAAGTCCTGATCTTCTGCATGATCTCGGTATTGTAATCCCCGTTTTTATCGCAAAAAGTATTGTACAGTCTGTAAAAAAAGTGCACGGGATTGGGGATCGAGGTTAAAGCCGACGCTTCCTCGGCCGACGGACTGAAACCTTTGTCATTCACAAGTCTTAACCATTCACGCATGAGTTCGGCATATCCCTTGGGACTTCTGACGTGATCCTTGGTATAACGATAACTCGGACACATCAATGCTGACTTTGAATAGCTAAAACACTGGCCGTTGCCGTTGCAACTTACCGCGCCTTTGAAACTTTCACGTATATTTAGCGGAATAGTGCGGTCAAGATCTCCGCGCATGGGGCCGTCTATAGCTACCAGTTTGTCCTGATCATTTGAAAACGGCACGCAAATCTTCCCCGGATTTAAAATATTGTCAGGATCGAATATTTCTTTTACCTTACGGGCCAGCGGATACAGTTCTTTGAAAAAATACTCTCCGAATATGCTGCGATAGCCTCTTCCGTGCTCACCCCACATCTGCCCTTGGTATTTGGCAACAAGCTTTACCACTCCTTCTGAGATCTCTATGAGCTTGCGCCTGTCTTCATCGGTAGTAAGATCAAGTGCCGGCCTTACATGCATAAGTCCGGTATCCACATGTCCGAACATACCGTAAGGTACACCTTTAGAATCCAAAAGAGCACGAAACTCACGTATGTAATCGGCAAGATGTTTGGGAGGAACCACGGTATCCTCGGTAAAAGCGACCAATTTGCGACGTCCTGCGGCATTACCCAAAAGCCCCACGGCTTTTTTTCTCATACCGTAGACAGCGGCAATACCTTGGACGCTTAAAACTTTTTGCACTCCCAGGATCCCGTCCTGTTCCCGCTGTGCACAAGAAAACAAATCCTTATACAGATTTTCAAGTTTTTCCTGCTCTTTTAAGACATCGTCACCTGCAAACTCAACTATATTGAGCCCTGCTATTTCTTTTCCAGGTATTTCTTTAATGTATTCCTGCACCGAAAGCCAGATATTATCCTGCATGGCAAGTTTTAAGACTTTGGAATCGACGGTCTCCACAGAGAGCGCTCCGGCATCTATAAGCGGGATGGCATTTTTTAAAGCAGAAAAGAAATTGTCGTATTTGACCACCAGCAAAGAGCGGTATTTCGGCAACGGCGTAAGATCAAGCACGGCTTCGCACAATATTCCCAAAGTACCTTCGGCACCGCAAATAAGACGGGAAAGATTGACGGTACCGGTAGTTGCATCATAAGCATGATAAAGATCATAACCGGTCATAAAACGGTTTAACTTGGGAAAAATCTCGCAAATCTTAGAACTGCTGGTCTTTAACAGCGGTACCAGCGTACGGTAAAGCTCGCCTTCTAAGCCCGGCAATTTCATTTTTTCATCAAGTTCACTGCCGTTTACCGGTCCGAACGTAGCTATCGAACCGTCGCTTAAAACTACGGTAACAGCCTTGATATGAGTTGAAGTGCGGCCGTATTTTAAAGAACCCTGCCCCGCCGCGTCATTACTTACCATGCCGCCTATGGTGGCGCGGCTTGAAGTTGAAAGCTCGGGAGAAAAAAACAAGCCGTCTTTTTTTATAAGCTCATTAAGTTCATCTTTGATCACGCCTGACTGAACCGTGATCTCGCGTTTTTCAACATTAAAATTTCTTACTTCTTTCAAATAACGGGAACAATCCACGCTTATGCCGCGGTTTAACGACTGTCCGTTGGTTCCGGTACCGCCGCCGCGCGGGGTAAAGATCACGCCTTTGTAATCACTGTGACAACGCAATTTCATTGCCAGAGCAATATCATTGCAAGAGCGCGGAAAGATCACCGCCTGAGGCATGCACTGATAGACTGAATTGTCGGTGGCACACAAAAGGCGTGAAGAATGCTCCTCTTCAATATCACCTGTAAAACCTAAGTTTTTAAGTTCGGTCAAATACTCACGATAAAGAATTGATACTTCTGGCAGGTTGTCGATGCGCGGGATCATGTTGAGTCCTCATCACGTTTAAAAAAGCTTACTGATCCTTTTAGTTTGACGGGATCAGCATGCATTAGTCAAAAAAAACGTTTTTGCACAAAATAAGGGAAAAAAAACCGAATTCGGCTACCGAGTCTGCTGAATCAAAATCTTATCAGCCTGATAATACCGAAGATTAAAAACAGATGGTAGCTAAGACTGGAATCGAACCAGTGACCTCAGCATTATGAGTGCCGCGCTCTAACCGACTGAGCTACTTAGCCACTTGTTAAAGAGTTGGCTGGGGCACTAGGGATCGAACCTAGGTAATGGCGGAATCAGAATCCGCTGCCTTACCACTTGGCTATGCCCCAACTCTTGGGTTGATCCTTACAAATGGTAGCTAAGACTGGAATCGAACCAGTGACCTCAGCATTATGAGTGCCGCGCTCTAACCGACTGAGCTACTTAGCCACTTGTAAAGAGTTGGCTGGGGCACTAGGGATCGAACCTAGGTAATGGCGGAATCAGAATCCGCTGCCTTACCACTTGGCTATGCCCCAACTCTGAATATGTCGTTCCGTATCCATAATATGGCAGGGGTACCCGGGTTCGAACCAGGGAATGGCGGGATCAAAACCCGCTGCCTTACCACTTGGCTATACCCCTATCACGGTTTGTCGCCGCAGGGCTACTGAACAACGGTGCCGATTATAGCGACGTTTTTTAACTTGTCAAACACTTTTCACAACATAAAAACGAAATTTTTGCAGTCTTGTGATTTAACATATTGATTACTATGTTTTTTATTAAATAAATTAAAATATTTCAGATCTGTACGCCATCTTGTCATCATTAGGATCAGGAGCTTTTCAGAAAAAAGCTTTTTTTCGTGATCTTAGGCGGTTTTTCCTGCTATATTCTCTTCAAAACCAAAGAGCAAATTCTAATGACAGCCAACGATTCTGCCCTGCACAGCTTGAATAAAAAACGCAACGACGAAAGTTCTGACATTCTTGCCTTCTGCTACGACTTTGACAAAACTCTCTCCCCTGAGGATATGCAGGCGCAGGGATATATTCAGAAATTGCAGGAAAACGTTCAGGAATTTTGGAAACGTTGTAACGAAATGGCCCGCGGGCACGGGATGGATCCCAATCTTGCGTATATGTATCTGATGTTAAAAGGGGCTGAAAACAACTTCTACGTAAAAAAAGAAACCTTAAAACGCTTCGGTTCCAAAGTAAAACTGTATGACGGTGTCGACACGTGGTTTGATCGCATGGAAAAATTAGGCAGCGAATATCAGTTAAAAGTTGAGCATTACATCATTTCCTCAGGGATCAAGGATATGATAGAAGGCACCAAAATAGGCAAAAAATTCAAGATGATCTACGCAAACACCTTTCTTTACAATGAAGGCGGCAGTGCCGTGTGGCCTGCGCAGATCATCAATTTTACCAACAAAACTCAGTTCCTCTTCCGCATAGAAAAAGGTGCTATCGACGTAAACGACGATCATGTAAATACTTACTACAAACAAAGCGAAATGCGTGTCCCTTTCTCAAACATGATCTATATCGGTGATTCTGCTACGGATATACCGTGCATGAAACTGGTCAACTCTTTCGGAGGTCACGCAATAGGCGTGTTCGATCCGGTAAAACGCGACAAAAGTCAGGTATACCGCCTGATGCGTGATCACCGCATAGGATATTTCGCCCCGGCCGACTACCAAGAAGGATCCGAACTTGAGACTTTGGTAAAAAAAATAGTTCGCTACGTTGCAGCAGGCTGTGATTTAAGACATGAAAGCGAACGCTACCTTAAGGAAAGCGAAGATTATTTACGTCAAAACTGACATGCGGTAAAAACGTTGTGTTTTTAAAACATCCCCGACCGTGCAAAAAAACCTTCCGCTTTGTACAATATTTCGAAAATTTTTAAGCACTGACAAAAATCATGATCACCAATTTAAACGCAAATCAGACTGCCGATTTCAAACTTCAGCTTGGAACATTTTATATTGCCGTCTGGGGTTGCCAGATGAATGTATATGACACCGGACGCATTCGCGATCTTTTAAGTTCAAAAGGCTATGCCGAAGTTTCGTCGCCAAAGGATGCAAGTGTAGTCGTATTGGTAACCTGTGCCGTACGTGCCAAAGCCGAAAATAAAGTTTTCAATCAAATCGACGCCTGGCGTCACCAAGGAGACGTTAACGATGAAACCATAGTGGCTCTGGGTGGATGCGTAGGTACCGAACTTGGGCAAAAGATCTTAGACGAGGATCGCGGCGTAAGCATAGTATTTTCCCCTAAAACCATACACCGTCTGCCTGATCTTATCGAACTTTACAAAGCGACTTCCCGTCCCGTATGCGACGTTGAAGCAGATTCCATGGAAAAATTCGACTCTCTGCCGCTGCAGGGACGTCGCGGCGCTTCGGCCTTCGTTACCATCATGGAAGGCTGCTCCAATAAATGTACCTATTGCATAGTTCCTTATACCCGCGGAGAAGAAAAATCCCGTAATGTTGCCGACATTTTAAAAGAATGCCGAAATCATCTTCAGGAAGGAGCGTGCGAACTGCACCTTCTCGGGCAAAACGTCAATTCTTTCTGCGGTTTGAATGATGACGGCAGCGAATGCTCATTTGCCGAATTGCTTTATGAAGTGGCGGCACTGCCTAAAGTTCAGCGCATACGCTTTACCACTTCAAATCCCATGGATTTTACAGAGGATCTCGTTGAAGCCATAGGGGCACTGCCCATCATAGCCGATGCCATTCATATCCCGGTACAAAGCGGATCCGACACCGTATTGCAACGCATGCACCGCCGTTACACTGCAGAATCCTACTTAAAACTTGTGGAAGATATAAGAAAAGTGCGCCCTTCAGCCCGCATTTCCTCAGATTTTATCGTAGGCTTCCCGGGAGAAAGCGACGCTCAGTTTGAAGAAACCATGGAACTGGTACGTAAAGTCAAATTCGATCAAAGTTTCAGTTTTATCTATTCAAAACGCCCCGGAACCCCGGCTGCCGACTACCCTGACGAAGTTTCACAAGAAGAGAAAAAGCAGCGTCTGTATAAATTGCAGGCACTTTTGGAACAATGTGCCAAAGATTACAGTCAGGAATATCTCAATACCGTACAGGATGTGCTGGTAGAAGGAACTTCGTCTAAAGATGAAAACGAGCTCAAAGCCCGCAGCTCCGCTAATCGTATCGTAGTCTTCAAAGGATCTAAAGATTTGGTAGGCACCATGGTAAAAGTCAGAATAGTACAGATCCTGCCTCATACCCTGCGCGGAGAATTGCTCTAGCCGTCATCGATCAGTAAATTTTAGCAATTTTCTTTCCCACCATAATGCAACCTTTTTTAAACGAGCTCATTAGGTTGAAAGGTTGCAGTAACTGTCAGCACTGTAATACCAACACCAACTGTCTCCAATTTTCATAAGCAGTTTGCTCATGACATCGTCTACATTTGTT
>JALEXT010000012.1 GCA_022779845.1 Succinatimonas sp. | reverse complement strand
TATCTACCAGATCACGGTAATGCTTTGTATCACTCATGGAAATTCTCTAAGACTGCTTTCCGGCAAAAAGGCGGGATGGTTAAAAAGATGAAGGCCCGGCCTTTTAGGACCGGGCAGAAAAAATCAGTAGATCTGTTTTACGGCACCGGATGCCTCGTCATAGCTGCGCAATATAGAAAGTATATCTTCAACGCGCTTTGCCCCTAATTCATGACCGTTTATATCGGTAAGCCTGCCGCCTAAGCGTGATGCTATTTCCAAAGCGGCATTCCACATGCAGTTATAGTAACCTTCGGCTTTTCCGATTTCCGGCAGTTTCATATAAAGAGCAAGTGATGACGTCTCAAAATCTTTCATATTCTCGGGGAAAATGAATGGCTTTTTCAGCGAACATACTCTGAATACCACGCTTACTTGAGATAAATCCTTTCCGACGGCCTCGGGACACACATACAGGCCGTTGCGGGTGCGCATGAATCCCCATTCATTAAACAGCTCTTCAAGTTTGACTCCGGAAAAAGGTCTGGTGTTTTCACTTTGCACGTTTATTTCATAAGACTCGGCAGGCTTTATATGCATTTGTCCGGAGACCGACTTTTTTTCCTGAACGCTTGCCTGCTCAGTTGCAGTCTCGGTTTTTGCGCCGTCTGCTCCGGTATCGGTATAGCTGAAACTGCCGTTCTGCACCTCTTTAGCCGTCTCTTTTAAAGAAGCCGAACTTGAAACAATACGAACCTTACCCAGTCCTCCCGTATTTTCCAATACCTGATCGGCCTCAGAATTTTTATTAAGGCGACGATTGGTACTTTTGCCGGAAAACCACAATCCGTGGATCACAAAAGCGATCACCGCCAAAGCTCCTACTATTAGAATGATCGCACTGGAATCATTGAGCGACATGCAACCTCCGCGTCTGCCCCACAGAATAGAGTATCATTATCAAAGGGGAGAACATATCTGCCCCTTTCGGACTATATATTCTACATTCAATTTTTTCTTTCGCATGGACAAGACCGAAATCCATCTTCACAATCGCCTGCAAAGAAACCTGCGGAGCTAATATGCACGACAAGACTCCTCAATCCGTTCTTCATCTCAGCGATGCCTTCTCCTGTCTTGCAGAAGGTCTGACTCTGGCTTTTTCCAAACAATGCCGCGCCTACGTGATCATTCCGGTGCTGGTAAACCTGCTGTTGCTGACTTTGGGCGGTTACGCTGCTTTTTGCTTGGTTAAAAATGTCATTTTTTCGTGGGTTGAAAGTCTGCCAGACTACCTGATGTTCTTAGCCTACGCAGTTTCGGTAATTGCCGCACTCATGATCGTATTCGTATGCTGTTATTTCTTCTCGACCATAGCCTCGATCATAGCCTCACCTTTTTACGGACTGCTTGCGGACAAAGCCGAAATGGCCATACGCGGAACCTGCTCTGACGATTCGGGGTTATACGATGTGATCCGTGATATTCCCCGCTGTTTAAAACGTGAACTGCACAAACAGATCTTTTTCCTGCCTCGCGCGCTTTTATGCCTCGTCATCTCCTTAATTCCTGGGATAAATCTCATTTCTCCAGTTCCCTGGTTTCTTCTTGGATCATGGATGGGATGCCTTCAGTACGTCGACTACGCATATGACAATCACAAAATACCGTTTGCAAAGATGAAAGCTGATTTAAAGCAAGAACGCATGCCAACCTTTGTCATAGGAGCTGTGATTGCACTCGGGACAGCCGTACCTTTGATAAATATAATTATTCCTCCTGCCGCAGTCTGCGCCGGTACACGCTATTACGTCATGTTACAAAAAAACGGATGTGATATTCCCAAACACTAAGGAGCTGACTTTAATGTATACAATCTACGGAGTTCCGGCCTCCTCGGGTATTTCAGCCGGACATGCCCGCGTACTTACCCGTTCTGCAGACAATCCGGCCTTAGAACGTCCATGGTCTTTGGATCCGGAAGCGGAAATCAGCTTTTTTCACCGTACGCTGAGGTTATTTTCAGAACGATTACGTCAGACGGCAAATCCATCTTTGGATCAGCAACGCGATCTTTACGGAGCAACGGCAGGTTACCTCACTTCAAAAGACAACGTAGCAGCCGTAATAGAGTACATACGCTCAGGCGACACCGCTGCCATGGCCGCCCGTATTGTCTATATTCAGGGTTTAAAGCGTTTTCGTTTCGTAACTTCTGCAGACGATCCTTCCTCAACTCAAGAACTAAGGGCCTTGGAACTGTTATTGCGAGAATTCGTACAGGCTTTATTCATGCGCGGGATCACCATCACGGATATGCCTACTCTGACTGAGGACACCGTAATTGTGGCCAAAGCACTGACACCGGCTCAATTGCTGTCACTTGATACGCGTTTTGTCAAAGGAGTTATTCTCGAACAGGGACGCGCTTTCGGACATCTTGCCACAGCATTGCGCGAACTTTCAATTCCTTCCGTATTCGGTGCCGTGGGTGCCGGTGAAATTTCAAACGGCAGTCAGTTACTCATCGACGGTAACGCCGGATGCGTGACGGTAGACGCTTCTTTTGAAACCTGCGAAGCTGCCATAGCCCGTCAGGGTTTTTTCAACGATCCTACGGATGACGACAGCATCTTGCCTCTGACCGTTTCCTGTTCAGTAGGAGCTTCGCAAAGTCGCAGAATAAATAGCAGTTACACCAATTACGGTTTGGGACTGCTGCGCTCTGAGTTTCTGTTTTTAAGCTGGGATCATGAACCTGAAGAGCAGGAAATGCTGGAACGCTTCAGCGCCATCATCCGGCCGATACGCCCCGGGTTTCCGGTAACCGCACGAACTTTCGATTTTGCCGGTGACAAAAAGCCCATGTTTAAGTTGCATACCGACAATCACGGTCCTTTGCGCGGTTACGGAGCCTGCGTAAGCTCAATTCTTTTGAAAAAACAGTTGCGTGCACTCATGCAGGCAGATCCTTCAAAAAAGATCCGCATCGTATTTCCTCTGGTTACAAGATTGTCAGAGGCTTTATACCTTAAAAAACTGGCTTCAGACTGCCATACGGAGCTTGAAAACGAACATAAATCTCACTCTGACTACGAGCTGGCGCTAATGATTGAAACTCCCGCAGCCGTGCTTTCGGCAGAAGCGTTTGCCGGAGAATTTTCCATGTTCATAATCGGAACAAGTTCTCTTGCTGAATACGCATGTGCGCCGCGACCTGACGATTCATCCTTTACCCCGCCTCTGGCAAAGTTAATCGTGACCGCCGCCAAAGCAGCTCACAATTCCGGCATTCCCATAGGCGTTGCAGGACGTTTTGCAGGACGGGCCGAGCTCATGGCCTTCTTTTGGCATATAGGGGTTTCCTACGTATCTGTGGACTGTTATGAAATAGCCAGCCTCAGAACCGCGGTTGAACGACTGGATCTTGGCAGTAAAAAACCTTTTTTTGACGAAACGTTATGTAACAAGGTTATGAATATCTTCCGCGGTCAGGAAATATCTGCTCTTATCAACAATCTGAATGCGTAAAACCTACAACCGGAGTTGCCATGTCTTTTTTTAAAAAACTTTTAAATCGCATAGGAGGTAATGCCACACCTTTAGTCTCCGATGCTGATCTTGAATTGTGTGCTCCTGTATCAGGAACTCTTATTCCTATCGACGAAGTCCCAGATCCGGTGATCTGCGAACGCATTGCAGGCGACGGCTGTGCTTTCATTCCGGAAAGCGATTGCATGGTCTCACCTTGTGACGGAGTGATCACCAGATTGCTGTCGTCAAACACGGCTTTCGTTGTACGCGCTTCCTGCGGAACGGAAATTTATGTACGCTTCGGCATAGGAACCGGTAACTTTCAAGGAAACGGTTTTAGTTCTTTAAAAAAAGCAGGCGATCAAGTTACAAAAGGAGAAAAAATTATAGCCATCGATCTTGAGCAATGTTCAGATTTACTAAAATCAACGGTTACCTCAATGATCGCCATAAAAAGCAGTTCCGATATTGAAAGGGTTGCCAGTGTAGGAGGGAAAGTGCAGGCAGGATCAACTCCCTGCATGTGGGTATTTCTCAAGCCGAAGGATCACGTAACTGCTTCGACGTAATTTTTATTTATCAATTAGTCATAAGTAGAACGTTCAACACATGCGGTGATCATCGTCACTTTTACACATGATATTTCAGCCTGAAATATATGCGCCAAATACAAATTGCCGCCAGCATGACGATACAAAGATATTGTGACAAAGAAAAATATCCCCATACTCCGCGCTCAGGATCACCGCGCAGAAATTCAGTCATAAAACGCAAAATTGCGTATGACGATACATAAAAAAACAGAGCATTAAATTTTTTTGGCAAACGGTAAAGGATCAAAGCAATTACGAACAAACACAAAGCGTTTAACAGCTGAACTGGGAAACGGGCAATATGATCAGCAAAGCCGTACTCAGGAAAAATTACCGCAAAAGCTCCTTCATAAGGAATACCGTAGCAGCAACCTGCCAAAAAGCAACCGATGCGTCCGAATCCCTGTGACAACGGCAATACAAAAAGCGCGTTCTGAAGTAAAGGTCGCAGATTTATACAATGCAGTCTTGCTCCTGCAAAAACGAACATTGCTCCTAGCAGCAATCCTCCCCATACCACAAATCCGGCAGGGGCCGTCAGACTGAAAGGATAGTCAGCATCTAATAATAAAGAAAAACGGAGATCATCAATAAAAGGCAAAAGGTAGAGAATTTTTGCTCCGAGAATACCGCCTGCCATTGCGTACCCTAAAACGATCAAAAATCCGTCGGCATCATAACCAAGCTTTTTCAACCGAATATAACCGCAGGTAAAAGAAAACAAAGCCCCAAAAGCTATGCACAAACCGTAAGAAGCCAGTCTTAAAGAGCCCAATTCAATAAAAGGGATCAATTTTTATCAGGCCGCAGCACCGGCAGCGGCGGCTCCGAGTCCTATCGCACCTATGCAGGCTATGCAAGCTACAAATAATACGGCATTGATAAGCAAACCTACAATGGAAATGATAAGTCCGGCTGTAGCCATACTTTTCTGCTCAGGATCTTTACGCCCCAATGCTCCGAAAATTATACCTACCAGTCCCAAAATAATTCCGAGCGCGCCTAATCCGCTTGCTGAAAATACGGCCATCACCAATGTGATCACGCCGCATATCAAAGAAGCTATACCCATTTAAAATTCTCCGTATTAAGCTGAAAAATATTACAAAATTATTTTATCCATAAAAAACCCCGGATCATGCCGGGGTTCTGCTTAAAAACTACTTGACCAATGCCTTAAAGCAGAGCGTCGATTTCTTCAACGGTCTTCTTGGCATCGCCGAAGCACATGGAGGTGTTGTCCTTGAAGAACAGCGGATTCTGAACACCGGCATAACCAGGATTCATGGAACGCTTGAACACCACCACATTATGAGCCTTCCAAACGGTCAGAACAGGCATACCTGCAATAGGGCTTGAAGGATCCTCTGCTGCTGCAGGGTTGACGGTATCATTGGCACCAATCACGAGTACGGTATCGGTGTTTTCGAAATCGTCATTGATCTCGTCCATTTCCAAAACGATGTCATAAGGAACTTTGGCTTCTGCCAACAGTACGTTCATATGACCGGGCAGACGACCTGCAACGGGATGAATGGCAAAACGAACTTCAATACCGCGAGCCTGCAATCTCTCAACTAAAGTGGCAACTGCATTCTGAGCCTGTGCCACAGCCATGCCGTAGCCCGGGGCAATGATCACGGAAGAAGAATTCTTCAAAAGCTCGGCAACGTCAGCTACCTTCATCTCGTGGTATTCACCGTAGTCCTTGTCTTCCTTGGCTGCAGGAGCATTGCCGAAGCCGCCTGCAATCACGGAAATGAAGGAGCGGTTCATGGCTTTGCACATGATGTAGGAAAGGATGGCACCAGAGGAGCCGACGAGAGCACCGGTTACGATGAGCAGATCGTTATCAAGCATGAATCCTGAAGCCGCGGCAGCCCATCCTGAATAAGAATTCAACATGGAAATAACCACAGGCATATCAGCACCGCCGATGGCAACTACCAAGTTGACACCGAAAGCCAAGGCGATCACGGTCATGATGAAAAGCGGAGCTGCGGAAGCTTCGACACCGCCGTTTAAGAACCAGATCATAAGCAGGAAACATACGATGATGGCTCCCAAGTTGATCCAATGGTTGGCAGGCAGCACCAAAGGAGCTGACTTGAAGATGCGCAGTTTATAAGTACCGTTCAATTTGCCGTAGGCAATGATGGAACCGGTAAAGGTTACGGCACCGATGAACACGCCGATGAAAATTTCACCGAGATGAATACCGAGCTCACCGGTCTCTTCCATGTGAACGGCATTGGTGATGCCGGCAGCCACGTCAAAGACACCGTCAAGTTCCAAGAAAGTGTTGAAACCTACGAGTACGGCACACAAACCGACGAAAGAGTGCAGGCAGGCAATGAGCTCAGGCATCTGAGTCATCTGAACCTTACGTGCGGCGAAAAGACCGACCACTGCACCTATCAGCATGGCGACGATAATGATGCAAACTGCACCGGCGCCGTCAGCCTTGGTGAAGGTAGCCAAAAGAGCGATAGCCATACCGGCAACACCGGAATAACAACCGAGTTTGGCAGTTTCCTGCTTGGACAAACCGGCCAAAGCCAGAATAAACAGCAGTGCCGAGAATATATAGGCAATATAGGTTAAGCCTTCAGACATTTTATTTCTCCTATCCCCTTATTTGCCCTGCTTTCTGAACATGCCCAACATACGACGGGTCACTGCGAAACCGCCGAAAATGTTTACTGACACGATCACGGTACCGATAAAGGCAAGAATTGCGGCAACTACTGAGCCGCCGGAGGTATGAACCTGCTCCATGGCACCGACCACGATAATACCGGAAATGGCATTGGTAACCGACATCAAAGGAGTATGCAAAGAGTGAGTGACGTTCCAAACTACATAGTAGCCTACAACCACTGCAAGCACGAACACGGTAAAGTGCGGCAGGAATGCAGTAGGAGCAAACGCACCGATCAGGATGAAGCACAACACTGCCAATGCGGCACAACCCCATTTGAGAACCGGTGATACTTTGTGAACTTCAACCTTGGGAGCTTCAGCAGGTTTCTGGGCTGCAGGAGCTGCAGAAACGCTGATCTTCGGAGGCGGGAAGGTAACCTCGCCGTCGCGGGTCACGGTCATATTGCGGATCACGACGTCGTCAAAGTTGAGATCAACTTTGCCGTCCTTGTTCTTGCACAAAAGTTTGGCCAGATTTACAAGGTTGGTGGAATACAGCTGAGATGACTGAGCAGGCAGACGTGAAGCAAGATCGGTATAACCTATAACCTTGACGCCGTTATCGGTAGTAATAACCTCACCGGGAACAGTAGCAGCGCAGTTACCGCCGCCGGCAGCAGCCATATCAACGATCACTGATCCTGACTTCATGGAGGCGACCATTTCCTTTGTAATCAACAAAGGAGATTTCTTACCGGGAATGGCTGCGGTGGTGATGATGATGTCAACGTCTTTGCACTGCTTAGCAAAGAGTTCCATCTCGGCTTTGATATAGCCTTCGCTCATGACCTTGGCATAACCGTCTGACGAGTCTTTTCCTTCCTCTTTGTAATCAAGACGCAGGAATTCACCGCCCATGGATTTGATCTGATCTGCTACCACTTCACGAGTATCGAAAGCGCGTACTACGGCACCCAGTGAATGGGCAGTACCGATGGCGGCAAGACCTGCAACGCCGGCACCGATCACCAATACTTTGGCAGGAGGTACCTTGCCTGCTGCGGTAACCTGACCGGTAAAGAATCTGCCGAAAGCATGGGCAGCTTCAACCACAGCACGATATCCTGAAATATTTGCGGTGGAAGACAGGGCATCCATGGACTGAGCACGGGAAATTCTCGGCACCATATCCATGGCCATCACGGTAACTTTCTTGGCGTTGAGTTTTTCAACCAGTTCCTGATTCTGAGCCGGGCGAATGAAGGAAACCAAAATTTGGCCTTCTTTCATGAATCCGATTTCATCGTCGTTCGGAGCGTTTACCTTGAAAATGATGTCGCTTCCCCATACATCCTTAGGGGTAACGACTTTGGCGCCGGCTTCTTCGTAGGCGGCATCAGTGAAACTGGCATCAGCACCGGCTCCGCTTTGCACCTGAACGTCAAAGCCTAGCTTTGCGAGCTTGGCAACGGTATCGGGGGTTGCAGCAACCCTGGTCTCACCGCTGAGACTCTCTTTTGGAATACCTATCAGCATGGTTATTTCCTGTGTCCAAATATGTTTGGGGTTAAATGAAGACACAATTGTATATGTCTTGTGTTCTGATCGGGAGATATTTTAAAGCATTGACGCATCACAACGGGAGTTTACAAAAAAACTATGCCGTAAACGCCAATCAGATCACATAATTTAAGATCCTGAAATGGTAGTCTCAACAAATTTTCAGCTTGTATCTTAAGGAGTTATACAAGTAAGGATCTTTTTACTCACTGCTTTGAAATGTCAGTAGACTCTTTCTTCTATTTGTCTGCAACATTTAAGCAAGAAGAAATGTTCTCAAGATGCATGGTGTAGGCATGCTCTGCAGGTACATTCCCAGAAGCCTGATAATAATTTTTCCTCACTCCAGCTTTTACAAAACCAACACTTTCATACAGGGAAATAGCTCTTAAATTTGAAAACCGCACTTCCAAAAAACATTCTGTAGCTCCTCCTGCAAGGGCTTCTTTAAGAGTATTTTCAAGCAAATACCTTCCGAATCCTCTGCCCTGATATTCAGGATCTATCCCTATGGTCAGAAGATCGGTAGAAAATTTGGTGTTGTAAATCACCGCAAAACCTACCGCCTGATCAGCATGAAAAAGCACTAAAAGTTTATAGGGATCAGCAAAACACTCACAAAGAGATTGCGCATTCCAAGGATTTTTCTGAGTGCGCTGCTCTATAAGCTCAAGTGCTTCAAGCAATTCAGGACTATGTTTCGGGGAAATTTCCAAACGCAATTTAGAATGATCCTGTCCGTACTTCATAACCAGCTCCTTACCTCATTTAAAAAAGCGCGGGAAATCTTGCAAAACATCAGACGGCTGTTTACAAAATGTTTATCCTGAAGATTTTAAAGGAAATGATTTTCTTTAAGCCAGTTTTCCACCTGCTCTTTAGTCGGTGCCCCCGAAACACAAAGATGCGTACCGAATGCTGCCGCAGGCAAGGCTTTTTCCAAATCAGCTCTGGTGTTTGCTATTCCGCTTCCGCCGTGACTGTTAAAAGTAACTACTTTTTTTCCGTTAAAATCGGCAGACACAGTATGCAACCATTTTTCAAAAGGGCTTGGAATATGTCCCCACCAAGTCGGAGTTGCCAATATCACTTTGTCATATTTTGACAAATCGATTCTTATGTCTTTAAAACCATGCAAAATTCCGGCATTCATTTCCTCTTTTACTTTATCGACAGTAGCATGATAATCATCAGGATATTCAGGCGAAGGTTCTATTCTATACACATCCCCGCCTGTAAGATCCGAAGCATAGTTTGCAAGTTGCTCCGTGTTCCCGCTTCTTGATAAAAATATAATCGCCGTATCGGTGTCCGATGCGAATGCACTATCTCCTATTAAACTCAACATGAAAGCGCTGCAAAGCACGCCAAAAAACTTAAGACAAAATGTTTTGACCATTGAAAACTCCTTTCCTGGATTTTGATAAATATTCCTCAGCATGAACCGCGACTACGGTCAGCATCCAAACACTAACATGCTCAATTGGGAAATTAACCGTCAAAAATACCTTGTTTTTGCCTGTTGTTACCTCATCAAATATGATTTTTCCGCACATCCATTAGTTTGCTCCGTTTTCTCTTTGTGACAGTCATGCAAGCACATGTTATGCTTAAGCGTGTTTTTGTTACTGAGGAAAATTCATGACTGCAGAGGAATGCATACGCTGGAAAATGAAAAGCAGTGCTTTGACTCTGCTTCAGCCTGAATTTAAAAAACTTTTTCAGGACAGCGTAATACAACATACGACAGCCGCATCAAATTCAAATTTCTCAGTTCCAAATCAAAATATCACTTCTGAAAAACAAAATTCAGGATCAGCTCGTTCTGAACAGCTTGCCATATCCGACACAATCGATATCCAGAAAAAAACTGTTCAAACTGAAAATCAGTTAAAAAACGATTCTGACAATCTTCAACCTCCTCAACGCGTCAATTGGCATCTGCGCAAAAAAAGAGCCGATCTCTTTATCGATATGCAATCGTCTGCACCTTTTTTAGCTGATCTGAAAAAATTTTTGCAGAGCAAAGGAATATCAGTGCTGCCGTATGATCAGAACATGCATTACCTGCCGTACGATCTCTTGCTTTGTGACAGCACGCGCGCACCGCTTGAAGGTAAATATTGCTGTTTAAACGGTGAGAAAAGAAGTGTTTGGGAATTTTTAAAGAAAAATTTCAAAGGAAAGTTTTAGGCACTCATTCCTTCTTTTAACCATCACACAAAAAAAAAAATCACTGCCCATATCAAAATATATCCGGCAGGACTTTTCCTGAAAATACTACAAAATTCCATTTGTAGTAAAAATCAGTTAATCAAAGATCAAATGCTCAGAATTCTGTAAAGCAGAGCATCCTTTAACGAAAAAAAAAGCTTGGGAATGCTGGTTTGTGGATATGTAGCAAAGGTGTAGATAAAAAAAAGCAGTATATAAAACGTGCATTTTGGCAGGGGCAGAAGGACTCGAACCCTCAACCGTCGGTTTTGGAGACCGCTGCTCTACCATTAGAACTATGCCCCTGCAGAAGTGGCAACAATTATAGAGAAAAAATCAGCAGATTGCAATTTTTCTGTCAAAGATTTTTATTTTCTTAAAATTCAAACAATTATTTTTAATATAGCTCGTTTTATCCGTCTTTTCGGTATAATGCAATCTTCAGGAACAGTGCAACGATGCAAAACGTTCACGTACATTCGCTCCTGAAAGAGCGTCCCGTTCCCAACTGTTAATCACAATCAGTTACAAGGGACTTTTATGACAAATCCTCTCTTCCAAAAAGACATCATCTCGGTCTCTGAATTTACCAAAGAGCATATCGAGCTTATTTTAAAAACTGCCCGCGAACTCAAAGCTCATCCGCGTAATGATCTTCTGAAGGACAAACTTATAGGCGTTACCTTCTTCGAAGGTTCAACCCGCACCCGTCTTTCTTTTGAAACCGCCATTCATCGTTTGGGCGGTCAAGTAATAGGTTTTCCTGACGCAACCAACACTTCACTTGGCAAAAAAGGCGAAACCTTAGTTGATTCCATTCGTATCATCACGTCCTATGTTGATGCTTTGGTGATCCGCCATAACCGCGAAGGTGCCGCAAGACTGGCTGCGGATATCGCTCCGGTACCAATCATAAACGCAGGTGACGGTGCTAATCAGCATCCGTCGCAAACCATGCTCGACCTGTTCTCCATTTATGAAACCCAAGGACGTCTTGATCACATCAAAATTGCTTTTGTAGGAGATCTCAAATACGGTCGTACCGTGCATTCTTTGGCCGAAGCTTTATCCATGTACAACGCAGAGATCATGCTGGTAGCACCTGATTCTTTGGCCATGCCTCAATACATTCTCGATATTCTCAACGAACGTGGCATCAAATACAGTTTCCACAACACTTTAGAAGAAGTCATCCCTGAAGTGGACATTCTTTATATGACACGTGTACAAAAAGAGCGTTTTGACGAAACTGAATATCAGAACTTACGTTCAAAATTCGTACTTACCGCTGATATGCTGGATACTGCTCAGGAAAATATGAAGATCCTGCATCCGCTTCCTCGCATCGACGAAATTACCACAGACGTGGATGCCAATCCGCATGCCTACTATTTTAAACAGGCAGCCAACGGCGTATACGCCCGCGAAGCCATTTTGGCGCTGGTCATGAACAAGGAGATTTAAGATGTCCGTCAGCAAAGAACTGAATACTGCCGATCAGGGCCACCTGATGGTTGAAGCCATCTCCAACGGAACTGTAATCGATCACATTGCCCCAGGTCAGGCTATCAACATTCTGCGTATGTTCAAGTTTTTAAGCAAGAACAACGAACTTACCGTCGGTTTCAATGTACGCTCCGGAGCTCTTGGTAAAAAAGATCTCATAAAAATAGCTAATGTGGTTTTTTCACCGTCGGAAACAGGTCAACTCTCCATTCTTGCGCCTAATGCCACCGTAAACGAGATCAAAGACTACAAGGTGGTAGACAAATATAAACTGCGTCTTCCGCGTGAAACCGTAGGCGATTTTAAATGTCCTAACAGCAACTGCATTACCCACATAGAACGTGGTGCCACCCCCCGTTTCCTGATCCGTACGGACAAGGATGGTAAGGTAATGATGCGTTGTCATTACTGCGAACGCGAATTCTCTCGTGAAACTATTCTCGAATACAACGGACTTGAAGCCAAAAGCAATAAGGACTGATTAAAACCTGTCAAAGTTCAGCAAGCCGCACACTATTAGTGCGGTTTTTTTATGAAAGCCATTTATTGCTCATTCTGATTTTTGCTATTTGCTTCTTTCAGCCTGCACGTCACCGTGTACACCTTACCAAATTACTAGCCGTTCCCTCTTGCGGGTCAACTCGGGACTTTTCCCACTAAAGTTAATGCATATGTCATACATACTTAAATCCTTTTTGGATGAGCTTAGAAAACAAGGTGTACTGATTACTCAAGGAACGGATCACTACAAGCTGTACTACGGCGATAAGTGGACCACTTGTACCAGACATCATTCAAAAGAACTTTCAAATGCATCCGCAAGGAACATTAAAAAGCAACTTGGATTATCTAAGTAAATCTAAAGGCGGGGAATTTTCCCCGCCACTTTTTTAGGATTAGTTTCAAAATGGAGTCTGTATGTACAAGTACAAATATCCTGTCAGTCTGGAGAGCAATGGTGAAGGAGGGTATCTTCTAAAATTTAGAGATATCCCCGAAATAAATTCTGAAATCTGGTCGCTTGATGAATTATCTAAAACAGCGGTAGGCGCATTAGTCACTGCTGCTGATATTTGTTTTGAAAAGAAAATGTCTTTTCCCTTGCCGTCAGAACCTATGGATGGAGAAAAGTTAGTATCATTGCCTTTATCCGTCATCGATCAGTAAATTTTAGCAATTTCTTTCCCACCATAATGCAACCTTTTTTAAACGAGCTCATTAGGTTGAAAGGTTGCAGTAACTGTCAGCACTGTAATACCAACACCAACTGTCTCCAATTTTCATAAGCAGTTTGCTCATGACATCGTCTACATTTGTT
>JALEXT010000002.1 GCA_022779845.1 Succinatimonas sp. | reverse complement strand
GATGTGATCTCAGGTGTTAATGAGGTTCAGCAGAGTCATGAAGTTTTGAATGAAGTCCAGAAAGCTATCAACGGTATCAAAGCTACCTCTGACATGATGATGAATACCATACGTGAAAAAGCTGAAACAGCCAAAGCCGTTTCAGGAGAGGTACGCGATCTCATCAAACTTTCTGAAGAAAATGTCGGTATTTCAGGGAAAACTCGCGATGAAATGCAAAAGCTCAGCGAGAAAGCCGATGATCTAAGTGAAATGGTGCTGAGGTTTAATCAGGGAATTAAACATATCTGAATAACTCGACTTTCCCAAATTTTTATCAGGGAAAGTTGAATAACTTATAAGTCACCCGAAATTTTCTGTTAGGGATCCGCTAGATGATCCATCAGGATCTTAGGCAGGACTTTGCTCGGTAGCATAAGGCCAGTGTGAGATCCCTCCTATGTTTACAAGTTTTCTGTAGCCTAATTCCGACAGTTTTACCGCTGCCGAAGATGCCCGCATTCCGGCCAGGCAGTAAAGCAGGATCACCGCGTTTTTGTCAGGAAGTTTTACGGCGGCATTTTGGGCATTGATGCTGTCTACCGGAAAATTTAAAGCTCCGGGGATATGACGTTCGCGGTATTCGTCAGGTTCTCTGACGTCAACCAAAGTGCAACGGCCGCTTTCAATCAAACTGTTGGCATCGGCCAGGCTTAGGGAGCTTATGCCGTTTTTGATTACTATACGCTCTGCACGATCGTTGCTGTCATCAGTCCAAAGTGAAGGAAACATTTAAACTCCTAAGAAGGCGTGTTAACCTTCGGCTTTAATTTTTCTTACTATATCGGAAGTAGAAAAACCGTCGACAAAAGGAAGGGTTAGCACCTGACCGCCGTTTGCCAGAACTTCCTCGTGTCCTGCAATTTGCTCTACTTGATAATCGCCGCCTTTTACCAGTACGTCGGGAAGAATTTTGGCAATGAGTCTTTGCGGGGTATCTTCGTCAAAAGGTACTACGAAATCCACGCAGTCAAGTGCTGCCAAAAGCTCCATACGGGCCTCAAGCGGCACAATCGGTCGTGTAGGTCCTTTGAGTGCACTTACCGAACGATCGGAGTTAACCGCCACGATCAGGCGATCTCCCAAAGCTCTGGCACGTTTTAAGTAACTTACATGTCCTTTATGCAGAATATCGAAACAGCCGTTGGTCATGACAATCCGTTTGCCCTGGCTTTGCAGTTTGCGCACTTCGTTATAAAGCTCGTTTTCATTGACAATACCCGGAGAGAGCGAGGCATCGGCACCGCGCAGATCTTCCATCAGTTCTTCGGGGGTTACTGCAGAGGTACCTATTTTTCCGACCACGATCCCTGCAGCGCGATTGGCGATTTCGCAGGCATCCACAAGATCTTCGCCGCAGGCCAAAGCCGCAGCCAAAGTGCCGATCACGGTATCACCGGCACCGGTGACGTCGTAAACCTCGCGGGCGCGCGATTTTAAGTGAATAGGTTTTTCTCCCGGGATAAACAGTGACATACCGTCTTCTGAACGCGTGATCAGCAGACATCCCAAATCACAAAGCTCTATAAGTGCAGCGGCTCTTCGCTCCAGATCTCCTTCATCAAGACATTTGCCGGCGACGGCTTCAAATTCCTTCATATTCGGGGTGAGCATGAATGCGCCGCGATAGCGTTCAAAATCAGTGCCCTTGGGATCGATGAGGATTTTTTTCCCCTGAACATTAGCTGCTTTGATGAGATCCTGTATATGAGATAAAGTGCCTTTGCCGTAGTCTGAAGCTATGACCACCTCGCATCCTGAGATTGCTTTTTTATAATTTTCAAGCAAAAGATCGCAAGGCAGATCCGACAGCGGATCTTCAAAATCCAAACGCAGCAATTGCTGATTACGACTTAAAACACGCAGTTTGGTGATGGTAGGGTGAGTTCGTTGATGCACAAACTGAGGAATTATGCCCTGTTTACGCAATAGACTTTCAAGCTTTGCGCCGGCTTCGTCTTCTCCTACTATTCCCAAAAGTTCACACGGAGCGCCCAAAGAGCGGATATTCAAAGCCACATTGGCTGCACCTCCTGCCCGATCTTCGCGACCCGTGACTTTTACCACGGGTACCGGTGCCTCAGGGGACAGCCTGTCGGAATCTCCGTGCCAATAACGGTCCAACATTACGTCACCTACGACGGCGACTCTTGATTTAAATGAAGGCAAACGATCAAGACTCATGAAGAGCTCCTCAGAAAAACTTCGGCGCAAATAGTATAGGGTAACAGCGTTTTTATATGAATTTTAACATTTAAGTACCGGCAAAACCGTCGTATTCATTGGAACGGTTGCTAGGCTGAGGTAATTTTTATGTACGTATTACCAGGAAGCTATGTTGTAAAATCACCAAAGAAATTTTAGCCCGTTTTTTGATGATTGGCAGGTAGTTCAATGCAAAAGAGCGTAAGTATTAAAGACAGGCATGTGCGTCCCTTGGAAATGATGTTTCTTTGTGCATTGATGTCTGTTTTTTTCGGAGTGAATCTCGGAAGTCTTTTTGCCTTTCGCGAACAACTGTCTTACCTTTTTATGCTGGACAGCTACGATTTGGACAATGTGCTGGGAGTATTCCTGCTCGGGGCTTTGGCCGGGGCTTTTTTAGGCGGTTTTATAGTTTCGGGATCAGGGCGCAGGATAGGTATCATTCTGGGGTTCGTCTTCGGTGCTGCGGCAGATTGTACCGGAGTGCTGGCTCCTTCTTTTAGCACTCTGCTGCTGTCGGAAATTGCCGCAGGTACGGGGTTCGGTATTTTTATGGTGGCGTCAACGGTTTACGGATGTGAAATTGCATCTTCTTACATGCGCGGCCGCTGCTGCTGTCTGCCTGCAGTAGGTTGTGCTTTTGGTATAGGTTTTGTAATTATCTGCAGAGATCTGTTGCCGACCAATTCAGGAACAGCGGTATTTTTAATAGCAGGCAGTGCGGTTATGCTGTGCTGTGCGGTCATCATTCGTTTTCCGGAATCCCCACGCTGGTTGGTGCGCGCAGGATTTAATGAAGCTGCCTTGGCATCTTTAATTTTTTTGCGTGATGATCAGATGGCAGCTGCCCGTGAATTGGCGCTTATCAATGAGCGCGACAGGATTCCTGATCGCAATTTACGGCTTTTTTTGCATTCTGGGATCTATCGTTCGGCACTGTGGTTATTGCTGATCATGACTTTTCTTATTCACATGGCAGGTCTTGCTTTTATTCCTTACGCTTCATTGGATTTGATTTCACGCTTTCAACAACAGTTTTTAGGATATTTTTATACCTACAGTTACGATTACGGTTACGGTTTTATCAAAGCTGCCGCCACGGTAGGGATCTTCGGAACTGTATCGGCTTTATGGCTTTGTGATCGCATGAAAAGGACGGGATTACTGCTTGGCAGTATCATTGCCTGTCTCGTAACCTTGATCCTGCTTTCAGGTGCTTCGTTGTTTGGGTTCGGCAATATCAGTACTATTTTGCTCTCAGCCTTGGTATTGGTATTCATTTATGCGTCGATGCTATGTCTTTCGTTGTTTTTCTTCGTGTTTGTTCCGGAACTTTTGCCTACGGCAGGACGTGAGTTCGGGGTAAGCGTGGTGTTTATCACCTGCTTTGCCGCATTGTTAGCCGGTATTAATGAATTAAACCCGGTAGTAGGCTATTACTCTTTAAGTTTTTTCTTTGCTTTTTGTGCCGGTATTTGCGCTTTTCTGGCTGTTTTTATTTCCAGAAAAATGCCGGAAACGTCGGCAATTGCCTTGGAAATGCTTGAGACCAGACTTTTTGAAGACAAGCTTTTAAGTCGCAGATCCTTGTATTAGTTAAAATCAGCTTAACAAGAAATGATAATAAGCGGGCGAGGGGTAAGCGTGAGAAAAACTCCCCGGTCGTAACCTGGGGAGTTTGAAAAGTTTAGCGCAGATCTTTGATGGCAATTTCGTCCATGTCGTCAAATGCCATATTTTCACCGATCATTGCCCAAATAAAGGTGTAATTGCAGGTACCGCAACCGCTGTGAATGCTCCAGGAAGGACCGATCACGGCTTGCTCGTTATGCATGATGATGTGACGGGTTTCCTGGGGCTGACCCATCATATGGAATACGGCCTGATCTTCTGGGATCTCAAAGTAAAAATACAATTCCATGCGGCGCTCGTGGGTATGACAAGGCAGGGTATTCCACACTGTACCAGGGTGCAACTGCGTCATGCCCATGGACAGCTGTGCAGTTTGCAGTACGTCTGGGTGGATGAATTGATTGATGGTACGCTCGTTGGCGTTCTTCTTGTCACCGCAAGGACGGTGATTGGCATCTTTCATGGAAATGAAAGTGGTCTTGAAGGCACGGTGAGCAGGAGCCGATGCCATGTAGAATTTTGCAGGATTGGCGCTGTCTTCACTTTCAAACAGTACTTCTTTGGTGCCCTTGGTGATATACAGGCAGTCCTGATATCCCATCTCGTAAACCACGCCGTCGGCCTTGATGCGTCCTTTGCCGCCTACGTTGAAGATCCCGATCTCACGACGTTCCAGAATATAGTCGGTGCCGAAATTGTGCCACACGTCGATCCCGTCGTCCAAAGAAACGCTACGATTAACCGGCATACAGCCGAAGCAGCACATGCGGTCTACGTGAGAGTAGGTTACGTGAACTTTGTCAGCTTCAAAAAGGGTAGGAATGAGGAATTCTTTACGCATCTGCTCGGTGGTATAGCGCTTGAAATCTTCCGGATTGCATGAATATCTGATATCCATAATTGTGTATCTCCTAAAATTTTTTACACATTGTAGACAAAAAAAGCGATCCGTCACGCTGAAATTTAGGATCGCTTGTTTTTTTAGAACTGCAGCACAGAAAGTTTAACGCAAACCGCTGTTGACAGTCTTCAGATCTTCGACGGTCAAACTGCCGCGGGTGTATTTGAGATTAAGGCGCGACAGTATGTAGTTGTAACGGGCTGCAGCTGCATTTTGCATGGCATTGTAGAGCTTTTGGGTGGCATCAAGAACGTCGGTCATGGTTCTGGTACCGACTTCATAGCCTGCGCTGGTGGCATCCAGGGCCGATGCTGCCGATTTTACCGAAAGTTCAAAAGCACGTACCGAACTTATAGCTGCGTTTACATTGTTGTAACCGTTGCTGACGTCGCTTATCAGAGTACGGTGGGTTTGTTCCAAAGCCTGCGATGCCGCTACGTAATCAGCCTGAGCCTGATCAACTTGAGCAGAGGTAGCCCCTCCGTGATAGATAGGAATGTTGACTCCTATACCCAAAGACTGACTCCAGGCGTTGCCGTTTTGCTGTGTTGAGCCTGAGATCTCGGTATCGTAACGGGTATAACCGGTACCTGCCTGAGCATTTAACGATACGGTCGGTTCATGCCCGCTTTTGGCAAGAGTGATGGCATCTCTGGCAATGTCGCGGGCAACGACCGCCTGTTGCAAGGTAAGATTGTTTCCTTCTGCCTCTTTTAACAATTGCTTAAGCGAATTGGGAACTGCAGGGGTACTAAAGCGCGAGGTATCCAAAGAGGCAAGTTCTTCTATGGAAACTGAGCGACCTATCAGAGCGCGCAATTGTTCATATGAATTGACGAGGGTATTTTGTGCGGCAATCACCGATGCCGTGGAAAGATCATAGGCTGCCTGAGCTTCAAGTTTGTCGGTTTCGGCGATAAGTCCTACCTGCAAACGGCGTACGGCTTCGTCAAGCTGATTCTTCAGAGCCTTATTATTGGCCTGATTATAGGATAAGGCATCGGCGGCATTTAGTACGTTGAAGTATGCGTCGGAAACTCTGACGATAAGTTTTTGCAGAGCGTCTTTGTAAGCAAGTTCGCTTTTTTCCGCATTTTTTTCTGCAATGGAACGGTTAAGCCAGGTTCCGTGAGACCAAATAAGCTGAGATAAAGATACATTGGCTTTTGTTGCGCGATTGTTTGCATTTACTCCGCCGTTTTCATTGGTTCTGGTGGCGGTAAAGGAACCGTTAACGTCTACCTTAGGCAACAGAGCTGCAGTAGCTTCGTCAACCTGAGCAAAAGCGCTGTCGCGGGCGGCTTTTAATTTTTGTACTACCGGATCCTGTACATAGGCTTCTTTGTATATGTCCATTAAATCGGTGGCCTGAGCCTGAGCACAGAACAAGCTTGCTAAGGCAAACGATAGAACTGTTAATTTAAGACGCATTTTTAAACCTGAAAAAAAGGTAATTGGTGAAGTATTCCGTAGTGTCAATAGATAAGTATAGCAAATATGCTTGAGATGCCGTAATAATAAAAAAAACGTAAATGTATGTAAATTTTTAAAGAAACGCCGAGCTAACACGTATTCTGGAGGAGATACGAGAGAACTTTACCGATTGAGATGCATTTTCAAAAAATGCAAATGATGAGTGGTGGAGGATAACGGAGTCGAACCGATGACCCCCTGCTTGCAAAGCAGGTGCTCTACCAACTGAGCTAATCCCCCAAAAGGATTTAAACTGGTGGAGCCAAACGGGATCGAACCGTCGACCTCTTGCATGCCATGCAAGCGCTCTGCCAACTGAGCTATGGCCCCAAGTTTTAATGTTTTACGAGTTACGTCGTGAAAACGGGGTTCATTATAAGATAATTTTTTTAAAAGTCAATAAAAAATAAAAAAGCGATTTAATTAACTGATATTTATATTAATTTTAATAAAATTAAGCTGAATATTTTCAGTAGAAACTCTGTATGCCTACGCCAAGTTGTAATTTACCGATTAAGTTTTGGGTTTCTTCTGATCTGAAAGCATGTAAGAGTTCGGCATAAGCAGGATCGTGAAAATCTTTACGACGTACGGCCAAAACTTTTACAAAAGGGTAGTCAGGAATTTGTTCTATATTTTTGCGTTCACTGCATATGCATTTGAGGTTGTATAACTTTCTTTGTTCTGCGGCTGTGTTACCGTTTAAGAATACGGCCGCGACATCTGCATCATCGAGCATTTTTGCTGCATTTTCACTGTCGCAGGTGTCAAAACGCAGATGTAATGGGTTGGAGATGATGTCGGATATTTGTACATGAGCAGGCGGAACCTCTCTTAGTTTTATCAGATCATAAACTTTCAATATTCCCAATGCTCTTGCAAGTTCGAACGGATCCTGCGGCAACATCAGAAGGCTTTGTTCCGGTAATTCGCACTCCGGTTTGATTTTTTTTGAAAAAAGGCCCATCAGCTCAATGAAAATTGGTGCCAGAACTACAAGATCATAGCCGTGTTCATGATTTTCCCTGTTGAGATCTTCTGCAGTCTGATAGGCATTCATATCGATCATGCCGGCATTTAACGCAAGATTAAGTACATCACGAGAATAGAACATCTGGATCTCAAGATTGATATTCTGATCTTTAAGGATCTTTTTAACGCAATCCCAAGGACGACGATCCTCATTGCGAAATAGTCCCAATTTGACTGTTATGTTCATGGCCGCCTCATCTACGAACCGAGGTATTACTGCGGATTGAATTTCAATGGGGGGGTAATGTCCTTTTAAAACAAATAATTAATTAACAAAATACATTTTTATAATGTATCTAAGAACTTGCCCCTTGAACTTGGCTATATCCGTTTTTTTTATTACTAATAGGATTTTGCTTTTTCAGTATGTAGTAGAACAAATATGTAATCAAAAGTGTTTTTAATATGATGATCCCTGTTTTTTGCAGGTTTTCTACTCTCCAAATACATCATAGACTTTATTACACAGATAATCAACGTTTTATCCGGTGACGAAAAAATTTATGAAAAACATATCTGTTTATAATTGATAGGAATTGTTACGATTATTCAGATTTTATTTTGAAAGTGTTTTGGCAAACTTAGATAGGAAATTGAGTTTGAAAAACTTCAGAAGACTTATGTTTGCTTTTTAAAACGTGAATTTGCTTAGGGTATGTTTTGCCGGTTATTACGGGGTACTTTTATGAAGTATGAATGAGATCTGCTAAATGATCCCTTATAACATTTTGACAACTGCCGTATGCAAAGATGTAGGTACGGCAGTGCCGACTTAGCAGCCTAAAACAGTAATTTTATCAATTTTCCTGATACAGGCCGCGTTGATAGCGTTTATACTGAGTCGGACATTGAGAACTGCTCTGAGCCCTGGCCGTGTGATAAGCTCCGTTTTTGAAAAATTGGATCTGAGCACCGTGGCTCCCGTTGATGATTCGAACTTTTTGCCCAAGTTCGAAACCGCAGTTAAACGGTACATCGACCATCACGTCTCCGTTGTCAGATTCAAGAGAAATTCTAAGTCCGTCGGTATGATTGGCTGCTTTTGATCCAAGTCCGCCTGCGGCTGCACCAAGTCCTGCTCCGACCAAGGCTCCGCTGGTGTGATCATTTATCACGGCACCCAATACCGCTCCAGCTATACCGCCTATTACGGTATTAGTGGAGGTGTCATATTTCTTGCTGTCGATATCAATAAGTTCTATTCCTTTTACCGTGCCGCCGTAACTTGAGTTCATGGCACCGGCTGTTCCGGTGGGGTTGGTACAGGCACTTAGCGATAAAGTTGCAATGCAGACCGCGATGGCGGTGAAAGCGATGTTTTTCATAAAATTCTCCGGCATATAAATAGGTATTTTTAAGTTTCTGATGACTTTTTTCAAAATTTCTAAATAATGATCTCGACTTTCCCATTTCGAATGAAAGCCGAGATGGGGATAAATAAGCGGTTTAACACCACTTTTGCTCTTTAAAAATATAAATTTCGTTTAAATGTGTGTTTGGGGTTATGCAAGACTTCGGTAACTTCGCATGATTTC
>JALEXT010000196.1 GCA_022779845.1 Succinatimonas sp. | reverse complement strand
TTCGATATCAAATCCTCTCATATACTCTTCCTTCAGTCTCTAACGAAATTTGTATTTTTAAAGAGCAAATGCAGTGTTAAACCGCATGTTTTCAATGTGTAACCAGACTTTTCCGACTATTTTGAAGTGGGAAAGTCGAGTAATGATCCTCAAGAAAACTTAAAACAAACTTAGCAGAAAATATACATGACAGATAAGTACAAAGTATCCGAAGTTTCATCCTGTGTTCAAGACGTTGATCAAATTGTTGCAGAGATATCCGCACTTTCTGAAAAAGGAGAGGGAATTTTTAAGTATAAAGGTGATGAGGTCTACGTAAAAAATACAGTTCCTCAGGATGTAGTTCGCGTGAAGTTACTTGCACCTTTTGTAAAAGGTTCCAAAAGAAGACTGGGGAAGCTTGTTGAGATGATTAAAAGTTCTCCTAGACGAGCTAAGCCTAGTGAGATTTGTACTCATCAGGAGCTTTGCGGAGGTTGTCCTTTGGGGCTTTTGAATGTTGAAAGTCAATATGAATACAAGCAGCAGTTGATCACGTCAGCTTTGGAAAAAGCAGGCATACGAGGTTTTAAACAGCTTGCTTTTACAGGATCTGCTCATAAAGACTGTCGTCATAAGAGCATACGTTTTTTTAAAGGAAGCGGCGACGATGTCTGCCAGGGATTTTATCAAAGCAGATCCCATGAATTATGTAAGGTAGTCAGCTGTCCGCTTGAAATTGCCTGGTTCGGAGATCTGGCTCAGGATGTGTGTAAAACGGCTCGTGAGACCTTTGTAGATGCCTATGATGAAGAAACTGAAAAAGGTTGTCTGCGTACCTTAACCATGCGTGATTGCGGTCAGGGAGAAAGACTAGCTGTCCTAAGTTACAACGATCCTCTGCCTGAAGAATTCGTGGAAAAACTCGGTGAACTTTTTATAAAGTACCAAGTACGGGCAGGTTTTATTCAGTGTAACCAAACTCGCGGCAACCGCATCATGACAGGGGTACTTAAGCCTTTGACCAAAGATGAGGCAATCAAAACTGAGCTTTGCGGATTTGATTTTGAGGTGGGACCTTATACTTTTTTGCAGGTAAATCCTGTTGTAGCACAAAATATGTATGAAGCAGCGCTTAAGTGGTGCGGTGAGGATCCTAAGCGCGAGTCCCTCGATCTTTGCTGCGGATGCGGAACCATGACTTTAATGTTGGCCAAAAAATTTAAAAAGGTTACCGGAGTTGAAATTGTGAAAGAAGCCGTAGAAGCGGCTTTTGGCAATGCAGTTAAAGCTGGTATAGACAATGCAAATTTTATTGCGGCCGATTTGAAAATAGTATTGCCTGAACTTTCAAAAAAAGATCTGGCCGCCGTAATCGCAGATCCTCCCAGAGCCGGTTTGGGCAGTGCCAATTGCCGTGCATTAAAAAATTTGCCAAAAGGCGTAAAACTTGCAGTAATTTTTTGCGGTCTTAAAGCATTAAGTCGTGATTTAAAAGAGCTTTTAGATGCTGGTTTCATACTTAAAGCGGTGCAAGGTTTTGACATGTTTCCAAAAGCCATGGGATGTGAAACCCTGTGTATGTTGGAGAAACAATAGGATATTTGACTATGTACAGATGGAATAATGACTACAACCATGGTGCCCATCCTGCGATCTTGCAAGCTTTGCAACAGACAAATCAGGATGCCTTTGCAGGTTACGGTCTTGATGAATGGTGTAAAAAAGGTTCTTTGGAAATAAAAAAATATTTGGGCAGAACCGATGTCGATATACATTTTTTGCTAGGCGGTACTCAGGCAAATTATACTTTGATTTCGCACGCATTACGCCCTTGGCAATCGGCAGTATGTGCAGACTGCGGACATATCAATTCTCATGAAACAGGTGCTTTGGAGCATGCCGGGATCAAGATCCTCACAGCCCCTGCAGAGGACGGAAAACTTAGTGCAAAAGCTTTGCATGAAATAGTTGCCGCATATCGTTCTTCAGATGTGAAAGAGCATATAACAGAGCCTAAACTCGTTTACCTCTCTTTCCCCTCCGAATTGGGAACGGTGTATTCAAAAGAGCAATTGCAGGCAATCAAACAAGAATGTGTGCAAAATGATCTTTTGCTTTTTATTGACGGTGCCCGTATGGGGTACGGTTTGGGCGCGGCAGGAAACGACGTCGATTTAAAGTTCATCGCATCGCTGACCGATGCTTTTTATCTAGGCGGTACCAAGTGCGGAGCTTTGTTCGGAGAAGCTTTGGTAATAGTGAATGATGCCTTGAAAAAGCATTTTCGTGCCAGTATGAAACAAAACGGCGGCATGCTTGCCAAAGGATGGTTGTTGGGCTTGCAGTTTTATACTCTTTTTGCGGACGGATTGTATTTTGAGATCACCAAAAAAGCAGATGCACAGGCTGATCTCATAAGAAATGCTTTTGTTAAAAAAGGGATTGCTTTGTGCCCTGAGAACAGAACCAATCAAATTTTTGTAGCTTTGGATAGAGAGCAGGAAAAAATCCTTGCTGAAAAACACATCTTTGAAAATGAAGGTTATTCTCAAGATGGCAGAAGGATCGTGCGTTTTTGCACCTCATGGAGTACTGATGCTGCCGACGTCGATGCTTTGATAGCTGATATTGAAAAGCTTTAGGAAAGTAAAATGTCAAGTAAGCCCAAGATCCGCATTACTCTGGTTGAAAAACGCGGAACCAAAGGATGCAGCCGCGGACATCGGATCGGAGACTGTTGGGATTACGATACCGAGCGCGGCAACCTCTGTCCTATGGCTATGCACACTGCGTTTGTATATGCCGATATCCTGCGTTGCGGAGGCTGTATTCCGCATTCTCCGGCAGGAGAAGGACGTTTTGCCTGCCCAGATCCCGATGTTTTGAATATTTTCAAAATAGAAATTGTAAAGACGGATAAAGATTGAAGTTAAAAAGCCTTGCAGGCATAGATTTAGGCGTTTTCTGATAAAAAAAGGGGAGATGTTTACTCCCCTTATTGTTCATATTTTTTTTTTCTTGGATATTTAAATCTTGAATTTCTTCATCTGATCTAACAGTACGGTGACATTGTCAACGTTATTTACTACCTGAGATTGAGATTTCTCCACAAGTTTTACAAATTCGTTGGTAGCGTCCGTGATCTGTTGCATGTTTTCAGAAATCTCCGAGGTTGCTGTAGTTTGTTGCTCGGCAGCGGTTGCAATTTGAGTGATGCGGCTGTTGACGTCATTAACTTTGCTGATGATCCCGTGTAACGAAGTACGTACGTTGGCAGCTTTTTCGGAAAGATCATTGATGCTTTCAAGACTCTTGGTCATGGATTCATTGGCCATGCTGGCATCATCCTGAATTTGTGAAACCATCTTGGTGATTTCCTGTGTAGATGATGATGAGCGTGAAGCCAAAGCGCGGACTTCGTCAGCTACCACGGCAAATCCTTTTCCAGCTTCACCGGCTCTGGCTGCTTCAATGGCGGCATTTAAAGCCAGTAAATTGGTCTGGGACGCAATGTCTTCAATGGTCTGAACGATGGTACCGATTTTTTGGGTCTGATCAAACAGAGTCTTTATTCTGTTTGCATCTTCTGTAGTTTTCTTTACCTGTTCATGCATTCCGTCGATGGTGTATTCGACGTCTTGTACGCCTTGATTGGTTATTTCAACGGATTCATTGGCAACTTTTGCGGCATTTTCACAATTTTTGGCAATGTCTGCAGTGGTAGAAACCATTTCGTCGGAAGCTGCTGCTACGGTCATGGCACGGTTTTGAGCCTGAGCAGATTTTTCAGAGATCTGAGTGGTTATTTCGTTGATGCTGTGAGAATTTTCTATAGTTTGAGTTGCAACCTCAGAGATCTGGGCAATGCGATCTTTCCATGAAGAGCGCATATGCTCAACAGCATGAATGGCTGTGCCCATTTCATCCTGAGCATGAGTCAGTATTGGAGTAGACAGATCTCCTGCGGCTATTACTTCTGCTTCACGCGTTAGGCGCGATACTGATTTGATGATGTATTTTGGCAGTGAATAGGCGGTGAATATAGCAATGATCAGGGCGATGACTGCGATCACAGCGTTTACGTATACAGGTCACATGTCTTTAAGATCGGTTACGGCAATATCAACATCTTTGATTTGATATTCGATTACCGTCTCAAGGTTGATGGCCATGTCAATAAAATCAGGAGTCATTTCCGCTTCGATAACTTTAAATGCTTTTTCTTTATCCTGAGCATTGCCTGTACTGATTAAAGGAAGAAACTTTTGTTGATAGTTGTTGATGTAAATATCGGTTTTTTCTTTGACCGTGCCTATTTCTTTTGGATATCTGGTGGCATGCATGGCCTTGGAAGCCGTGTTGAAGCTGTCCATTTCCTCTTGAATTTTCTTTAAGCTTGCGGCATCAGCATTTTTATTTCTTAAAGCGAGTATGTCCTTATGCATTTCAAACAGGGTGTTGTATGTAGATCTGGTACGAGCATGTCGTACCTCAAGTACTTCCTGAGCATGATCAGCCACCTGAACGTTTTGAATGGTGGAACTGATGCCGATTGCAGATACCATGGCTGTAAGGATGATGACAATGGCATAAGACAGTACAAGCTTTTTCTGAATGCTGAGTTTTAACATTTGTATATCCTATATGTTGTTAATTGATTTATATGTATATCTTTATTTTTGTTCTTTTAAAAATTAAGACGGTAGAAAATCGAAATTTTACAGAAAAGTAAAAAAATCTTACTATTCATAAGATTAGACGGCAATTTTAGTTTGGCGTTTAGTATTTTTTGTAAAACGGATCGTCATTTTGAAAACCAAGCATTTATCGACGAAGCCATGGATTTGGCCTGCAGACAGTGTCCCGGGCTTAAGGTGGTGCAGTCAAACTGGTGGGATGTGCTTGATCAGGCAACCGTGGACAAGGTTTTCTCTGACGTTCCTTTCCCGGGATGGGCGTTT
>JALEXT010000186.1 GCA_022779845.1 Succinatimonas sp. | reverse complement strand
GCAATAGCAGTTGTAGATCCTAAAAGATCCGACAGTGAATTCGGATCTACCGCTTTATGCGGTGCCGGAGTCTTGTTTTACGTACTTTGTGCCGTACGTTCAGAGCTTGATTCCCGCGGGTTTTATGAGAAGACCGGAATTACTAAGCCTGTAATGGCAGATTTTTTGGATCTCGTAACTTTGGGAACTGTCGGGGATGTCGTAGCCTTTGATCCTAATAATCGCAGATTGGTGAAAGCAGGTCTTTTAAGAATGCGCAGCGGTAAAACCATTCCCGGGATTAAGGCCTTGGCATCGCATACCCGTTGTTCTTTGGATGAAGTGGATCCTCACGGTATAGGTTTTGAGCTTTGCCCCAGATTAAATGCTGCAGGCAGGATCAAGCTTAATGACAATCCGGCGTTGGAATTGCTGTTGACTGATGATCCGATCAAAGCTGACGAATTGTCATCCCGCCTTGATCTTTGTAATCGCCGTCGCGGTGATTTTGAAAGAGTGTTCTTAAAAGAAGCCCGTGAAGATGCGGAAAATACCGACGGCAAGAGTAGCGGTGCGCTTACTTTATGCAGAAAGCATTGGCTTTCGGGTATAAGCGGTCTTATAGCAGGCAAGTTAAAAACCGAATACGGCGTTCCCTGTTTCATTTTTTCAGGTGAGAACGGGATCTTAAAAGGATCGGCACGCTCGGTTCCCGGAGTTCCTTTGGGAAAGATATTAAAACGAATTTCTGCGGAGCACCCGGGATTGCTTTTGCAAGGCGGCGGCCATGCAATGGCCGCCGGAGCAACCATTCGGGAAGAATCGTTAGATACTTTCCGATCGGTATTTGCGTCTTTATCTCTTGAATATTTGCAGGAGCCTTGTGAACAGGAACTGGTAACTGACGGAGAACTCGATGAAAAAAATCTTACTTTGGATTTTGCCCGTAAGATAGAGAAACTTGGGCCTTGGGGAGAGGGTTTCCCCGAGCCCTTGTTTGACGGTGAGTTTAAGATAATATCCGTTACGCCCATTCAGAACCGCCATTTGCGTTTTACCTTGCAGAGTTCAACAGGCAAAAATATTTATGCGATCCGTTTTCGTGCCTCGTTACGTGAAAAAGCGCTGATCCCCGGTATAGACGTAAAAGCTGCCTATGCACTTGATGTCAGCCGTTACCAAGGTACAGAGCGGTTACAGGTAAGACTTGAAGCAGTTGAACCGCTTTGATCTGATCAGGATTCTTCCCCAAGACGTATTGCCCCGTAAGCTGCAGCACCGATGATCCCGGCATGGTTTAAGCATTTTGCCGGAACTATGTTCAGATCTTTTGGTAATTGCTCGCGATATTTTTCAAATTTTGCCGATACGCCGCCGCCGATAATAAAGAGATCAGGGCAAAACAGAAAATTCACGTAGTTTAAATACTCGGCAAGACGTTTACCCCAAACTTTCCATTTAAGTTCTTCCTGTTCACGTACCAATGCCGAGCAGTAATGTTCGGCAATGTCTCCTTTGAATTTTAAGTGACCAAGCTCCGATCCTTGGTACATGACGCCGTTTGAAAACAAAGCAGAGCCTATGCCGGTACCTATGGTTAAAAAGAGGATCTGTCCTTTAAAGTCTTTGGCAGCCCCGAATTTTAATTCACATAATCCGGCAGCATCGGCATCGTTAACTACGGGAACTTCTCTTCCTAATTTTTCAGAGAAGAGTTTTTCAACAGGTACGTCTATCCATGATTTATCGATATTGGCAGCAGTTTTAACAATACCTTGGGTGATGCGGGCAGGAAAGCCGCAGGCTACCGGACCATTAAAACCTGTTTTTTCAACAAGTCCTTTAACAACGTCTGCTACGGCCTCGGGAGTTGCCGGTTTGGGAGTTAAAAGCCTGATCCTTTCGGTGATCGTTTCACCTGTTTTGGTATTTACCACTGCACCTTTGATGCCGGTGCCCCCGATGTCAATTCCTAAAATTTCCATATCATGAGTCCTGATTTGCGGATCTTGGGATGAATTGTGTTGAGACAGTTTTTTAAAAGTATTCTAATTTCACAAACTGTCGGTCTTTTTGGGAGAACACTAGAGCAAGACGGATATGCTGAAGCTTAGTTTCGTTCTGCTCTCCGTATTGTTTTGATTTAAGCTGTGCCACGGCTTCCTCTAAAAGCTTTTGTGGAGAGTCTTGTTCTTTGGCAAACTTGAGTTCAATTACCCAGTAGCGGTCTTGTACTTTAAATTCCAAGTCAGAGCGGCCTTTGGCATTGTGAGTTTCTACAAGAGGATTGATACCGCCTACTTTTAAATAAAGCTGGAGATAGGCTCTTAAAGTTGCTTCGCTCTTTACCGGATAGTCTTGGTAATCTACGGATAAAAAAAGTTTGTTTAAGGAAGCAACTACGTCATCTGGACTTTTAGTTCCGAAAAGACCTACGGGACCGTATCCAATCACCGAAGTTACGGTGCGGTTACCCAAGACCATTTCGGTATAGAGTTTGGCCATGGACTCTGAGACTTCGGCATTTGGGTAGTTTAAAGTTACCGTCATGTCTTCGACAAAGGCGCTTTTAATAGAGAGATAGCCTGTCTGATACAGCATTACGGTATCACTGAACTCTCCGTTCAAGCCTCGGTAGTTGGTTAAATCGTCTACTCCCAAGACTCGGTCTTGTCCGTATTCTTCAGGATTTTTTAAGCTGTGCTCTTTGATGTACTGCTCTAGTACCGTAGGCAGTCCTGCCGAGTTGTACCAATAATTTAAAAAGCCGATGTCAGGATGTGACAGGAAATTTAAGGTGGACCAAGGGGCTAATACATGAGCTGAGGCCTTAAGGTCAAAGCAAAAACCGTCATAGTGTTGTTTTATTTTGGTAATGCACTGCTCAACGCTTAAATTCAGAATTTTGGCGGCATTTTCTAAATAAGGCATGAAGTAATGTCTTAACTCGTCCTCAGTATATCCGGCTAAAGTTGAGAACATGGGATATGCACTGATATCCTGAATGAAATTCCCAGAGGAGAAGAGACCTAAGGTATTGTGCTTGCATATGCCGGTGATGAAGATGAAGCGAAACTGAGAACTTTGTGCTTTTACTATGTTGTAAAAACCTCTTAGTACTTGATTAATATCATCAAATAATTCTTGGTTTTTTAAGGAATGATTTAAAAAAGCGTCATATTCATCGATAAGCAAAACAGGAGAGATCTCCGGATTGCGTTCCAACATTCTTTTAAAGCGGAAAGTGATCTTGTCATCAGGATCTTCTTTATCAGGTAATTTAAGTCCAGCCAATGCAACTGCATCTTCGATCATGGATGCAAAATTGATAGTAAAAGAATGCAGATCTTTAAAGTCGCTGTACTGTGAAAAATCAAGCCTGATGACAGGATAGGTCTTCTTATCAGTCCAAAGTTTTTCTATGGCGAGGCCCTTAAAATCTTTTAAGCCGTATTTAAACAGCGATTCAAAGGTACTTAACAGCAAAGTTTTGCCGAAACGACGCGGACGGGAGAAGAAATAGTAATTGCTGTCCCTTGCCAAAGCCCAGATCATTTCTGTTTTATCAACATAGATCTTGTTAAGGGCTCTTAATTCGCTAAAGCCGCTTTTGGCGGTTGGCAGAAAGAGGGGATCGGCTTTATTGTTAATGTTCATAACCATATGCAGATATCCTTTATTCCTTATATAGCCGCACTTTCAACGAATTGTTTTTCTTTTTG
>JALEXT010000170.1 GCA_022779845.1 Succinatimonas sp. | reverse complement strand
GGTACCACCTGTTCCCTTTCCGAACACAGAAGTGAAACACAGCCGCGTCCATGGTAGTGCAACGTACGTTTGCGCGAGAGTAGATCACTGCCAGGCTTCCCTTTCTATTAACCGTGTCTCCTTCCGAGCCACGGTTTTTTCATTTTTTTAACACTATTCCTAAAACAAAACCGTCGCAAGGACGGTTTTGAGCTGTTATCGATTAAATGTATTATTCAGGATAGAATCCGCTAGGACTTTCGTGCAGATTGATCATGATGTTTTTACGTTGTGAGTAAGCATCCAAGATCATTTTGTGCGTTTCGCGCCCTATGCCTGATTGTTTATAGCCTCCGAAAGGAGAACCTTCTGGAATTTGATTATAGGTATTTACCCACATTCTCCCGGTGCGTATCTCTCTGGCAACCCTGATGGCACGATTGATGTCCGTAGTCCAAACAGCTCCTCCCAAACCGTAAACACTGTCATTGGCCATCTTTATGACTTCATTTTCATCACTGAATTTGATGATCGCAGCTACTGGTCCGAATATCTCTTCCTGAGCTATCTTTGAAGAATTCACTGTTTCTATTAAGGTAGGTGCCATGAAGAAGCCGTGCTTGAGTTCTTCTGTATTTTCAAGGCGTGTTCCGCCGCAGAGTATGCGATCGCCTTCTTTCTTTGCCGCATCTGTGTAAGCAAGGATCTTATCAAGTTGTGCCTTGTTGATTTGAGAACCCATTTGGATCCCTTCTTTCCAGGGCAGTCCGACTTTTACTTTATTAAATGCAGTGATGAGTTTGTTTACAAATTCCTCGTATATGCCTTCTTGTACAAAGATCCTGGAGCCGGCGCAGCATACCTGACCCTGATTAAACAAGATCCCGAGTTGCGCACCGTCTAAGGCCTGCTCCATACGACAGTCGTTGAAGAAGATGTTGGCGCTTTTACCGCCGAGTTCGAGGGTTGCGGGAATAAGCCTTGTAGCCGCAAGTTTGGCAACTCTTACGCCTACTTCCGTTGATCCGGTAAAAGCTAGTTTGTCGAGATCGGGATTTTCCAAAAGCCAGTCACCTGCTTTGGATCCTGCACCGGTGATCACGTTGAATACACCGGGCGGCAGCAGATCTCCTATCAGTTCGGCTAGTCGTAAAACTGATAAGGAAGTAGATGAAGACGGTTTGAATACCGTGCAGTCACCGGCTGCGATTACCGGAGCCAGTTTCCATGCCGCCATGAGGAAAGGAAAGTTCCAAGGAACTATTTGTCCTACTACTCCTATAGGTTCACGGAGAATTATTGAGAGGAAATTGTTATCAAGGATTGATGCTTGTCCTTCTTCAGCAAGGATCACGCCGGCAAAATAGCGGAAATGTGCTGCTGACAGCGGTATATCCACGTTCATGGTTTCGCGTAGCGGCTTTCCGTTGTCACAACTTTCAATCAAAGCCAACTCGGTAGTGTGCTCATCGATGATATCTGCGATCTTGTTGAGAATGGCGGCGCGTTCTTTAACCGTTGTTTTCGACCAGGAGGTAAAAGCCTGACGGGCAGCTTTTGCAGCCCAGCTGACGTCCTCGTGTGCCGCATCCTGAAAAGTACACAGCTCATCTCCTGTGGCAGGGCAGTATGCTTTGAGTGTTTCGTTTTCTGCAGATCCCACCCATTTACCGTTGATGAACATGCCGTATTCTTTTTTAAGTTTTAATGATGACGGAAGCATAGCTCCTCCATATTTAACCGCTTGTTCTTAAGTTATAAGTGCTTTGACTGTCCAGATCAAAGTTGTATGGCGACAATGTTCACAAAACAAAAAAATTATCTATCCTTGCTGTACTTACATACATGCGCTTAAAAAGGATGCTGTCTAAATTTGGATAGAAAAGGATTTTTTTGGTGATTTAAGACTACTTAGGGTGCAACTCAAGGGTATGCGTCAAACAGATGGTATTTTCTGGATGTCATTTTGTTTGGCCTTTGCGGAGGGCTCTTTATGAAACTATCAAAGCTTTCAACAACCTTGCTTACAGTTTTGGTAATGAACGCCGTAAGTACAACTTCGGTTTTGGCTGACGATCTTTGTTTTGAAAAATCTGTTTCACAGCTTCAGGACGAATTCAACTCGGGTAAATTAAGCTCCGTACAATTAGTTGACTATTATTTAAAACGCATCAAGGTGTACGATGGGGTGATCAATTCAATGATCACCATCAATCCCAAAGCTATGGCCGAGGCCAAACGATTGGATGATGAAAGAGCGCGTGGACATATAGAAGGTCCCTTGCACGGTATACCGATCGTACTTAAAGATAATTACGACACTTTTGACATGCCCACTACCAGCGGTGCTTTGGCCTTTAAGGATTTGGTGCCGGCAAAAGATGCTTTCACCGTGGAAAAACTTAGAAAAGCCGGTGCGATTTTTATAGGCAAAAGTAATCTTACCGAAATTGCCAATCATGGAATGACTATAAGTTCCATGGGCGGACAGACTTTGAATCCCTATGATTTGACCAGAACTCCTGGCGGATCATCAGGCGGTACCGGAGCGGCAGTAGCTGCAAATTTTGCAGTAATGGGTACAGGATCGGATACGGTCAACTCCATACGTTCTCCGTCAAGCGCCAATTCTTTGGTAGGCATTCGTCCTACCAAAGGTCTGGTAAGCCGTACCGGTATTTCGCCTTGCTCTGATTTTCAGGATATGGGAGGGCCTATTGCCAGATCCGTTGAGGATGCAGCCGTCATGCTCAAAGTAATGGCAGGTTATGATGCAGAAGACAAAAGTACGGAGATCATTAAAGAAAGACAACTTGATGATTATAGCAAGGCTTTGAAAAAAGGCAGTTTAAAAGGAAAGCGTTTGGGACTGATCACCAACAATATGGGAAATGATCCGGCGGTTATGGGGGTACTTAACCAAGCTGTGGCTGATCTTAAAAAATTGGGAGCGGAGGTCGTGGATGCGGATATTCCCGAGCTTTTCCTGCCTAAACTTATTAAAGAGCACGATGTGCAGAAATGGGAGCAGGCAAGAGATCTCGATGCGTATTTAAAACGTGAGGGAGATGCAGCTCCTGTCAAAAATACCAAAGAATATGTAGCCACCGGTTTGCTTACCGCATCAATAGTTGATGATTTTAAGATGAAAAGTGCCTTGATCGATCCTGACAATGATCCTGAATACCAAGCCAGAATTAAAAAGAATCTGGCATTAAGAGATTTTGTCGTCGATTACATGCACAAACATGATCTGGATGCTTTTGTTTACCCGCTGCAAGGTGTATTGGTGGTTAAGACCACCGAGCCTAAAGGACAATATGCCCGCAACGGCTTGATGGCATCGGTAACCGGTTTACCAGCCATAGACGTTCCCGGCGGTTTTTCAAAGCCTGACGATACGGCTCCTTTGGGAGTTCCGGTAGGTATAGAATTCATGGCAGAGCCTTTTTCAGAATCAAAACTCATAGGTATGGCTTTTGATTACGAGCAGGCAACCAAGCACAGAAAGGCTCCCGAAGGATTACCGGATCTTGATTTTTCATCGGTAAGTTCAAAGTAGCAGGTAAATTTTTAATCTTCTGATACCCTCTTTCCTGCGTTTACGCAGGAAAGAGGGTAAGATCTCCGCATTCTCGGTCTTCTTAAGACGGCTTCGTTTTTAGGATACAATCACAAGAAGTTCTCGTTCTTATTGTTCAAGCCTGTATCCATGATCAAAGCAAAATCAAAGCAGCGATTGTATATTGCTATCGATTTGAAATCTTTCTACGCCAGTGTCGAGTGCGTCGAAAGAGGCCTTGATCCTCTCGATGCCAATTTGGTTGTTGCAGATGCATCGCGCACGGAAAAAACCATCTGTCTTGCCGTATCTCCTGCATTGAAAGCCCGCGGAGTATCGGGGCGTCCAAGGCTGTTTGAAGTAGTGCAACGGTGTAACCTGATAAATGAGGAAAGACGCAGAATTTTAGGACATGAATTTACGGGTAGTTCTGCGTCGGACAGCGTATTAAAAGCTCATCCTGAATTGAAGGTTGATTACATAGTTGCAAAACCGCGTATGGCGCTTTACGTCGAGTATTCAAACAGGGTGGTGGAAACTTATCTTAAATATGTTTCGGCAGATGATCTTGATGTTTACTCCGTAGACGAGGTATTTATCGATGCCACCGAATATTTGGCAAGCAACGGTACGAGTGCAATGGAATTTGCCATGTGCATGGTCAAAGATGTTTTAAAAAGTACAGGGATCACCGCCACTGCTGGAATAGGTACCAATCTTTATCTTGCAAAAATAGCCATGGATATCGAGGCAAAACATTCTGAAGCCGACGAAAACGGAGTGCGTATAGCATATTTGGACGAGGAATTATACCGTCGCAAAATGTGGACTCACGTACCCATTACTGATTTTTGGCGGGTAGGCCCGGGGATAGCTGCCCGCCTGGCCAAAGAGCATATTTTTACGATGGGAGATATCGCACGTTGCTCATTAGGCGGTGAACTTAATTATTACAATGAAGAACTTCTGTATGAGATGTTCGGAGTAAACGCAGAGCTTTTGATAGATCATGCCTGGGGCTGTGAAAGCGCCACCATGGCAGATATCAAGAAATTAAAACCGCAGCGTAAGAGTTTGGGAGTTGGGCAAGTGCTTTCTTGTCCTTATGATCATGAAAAAGCGGCGTTAATCGTATGGGAAATGGCAGAGCAGCTGTCGCTTGACTTGGTATCGAAAGGTTACACCGCACAAAAAGCAGTGTTGCATATAGGTTATGACATAGAGTCATTAAAAGATCCC
>JALEXT010000145.1 GCA_022779845.1 Succinatimonas sp. | reverse complement strand
AATTAAATAGCTGATAAGTACTGCAATTTCATTGAATTGTGGCAAAAAAACTTGAGTTAGCATATGATCACGCCCGTTGTTGTTTAGCCTTAATGTCAGAGAGACTTATGGAAAAGAAAAATTTTGCAATCAGGGGAATGTCCTGTGCTGCCTGCGCTGCCAAAATAGAGCGCAATGTAAAAAAGGTGCAGGGAGTTTCCGAGGTAAACGTCATGTTGTTAAAAAACAGCATGACGGTTGTATGTGATGATGAGAAGGTCACTGATGAATGCATAGAAAAGGCAGTAAGTGACGCAGGATATGAAGCTTTTGCCACTGACGGAAGCGTTAAGCTTGAACAGGCTGACGATTCGGAAGCAAAACACCAGAAAAACAGACTGATCGCAAGTTTTTTGTTGCTGGCTGTTTTGGTACTGTTGGCCATGGGACCGGTATTCTCATTAAACCTTATAGATGATGTGGCATTAAGCGGGACGTTGCAGGGATTGTTGGCTCTTGCTGTAATGATCTTGCAACGCAAATACTATATTTCAGCGGCCAAAGCTTTGGCTCACGGCGGCTTTAATATGGATACTCTGGTGTCCTTAGGTTCGCTGATGTCGTTCATATATTCATGTTATTCATTGTCAAATGTCAAAAGTGGCGCCGCGTTCTCCTCAGGAGATGCCGTCGCATTATATTTTGATACGGCTGCGGCGATCCTGACTTTTGTTTCCATAGGAAAATTTTTCGAGGCACGAACCAAGGTAAAAACAGCCGACGCGGTGACCATGCTTTATGATCTGGCTCCTAAATTTGTCACCGTCAAAAAGGCAGAAGGTGATAAACAGGTTCTGCTCTCTGAAGTTAAAAAAGGAGATATTCTGCTTATCAAAGCCGGCGAGCAGATCGGTGTGGATGCAGAAGTGGTTGCAGGCAGCGGTTTTGTTGACGAAAGCTCGCTTACCGGTGAGAGTAGGCCGGTAAAAAAAATTATCGGTTCGAAGATCTTATCGGCATCCGTGCTTACCCAGGGGGTAATTGAGGCAAAAGCCTTAGCAGTAGGCAGTGAGACCACTTTGTCAAAAATCATCGCTTTGGTTGACGAAGCATCATCAAAAAAAGCTCCCATAGCGAGAATCGCTGATTATATTGCCGGAATTTTTGTTCCAACCGTAATTGCATTGTCTGCACTTACCTTTGTGATTTGGTATTGGGGGCTTGATGCCGCTCTTCGCGAAGCATTGAATTATGCCGTATCCGTATTGGTAGTTTCATGTCCCTGTGCATTGGGATTGGCTACCCCGCTTGCAATCGTGGCCGGTACAGGAAGAGCCGCCAAAGCGGGGATCCTGTTTAAGTCTCCTGAAGTTATTGAAAAGCTTTGCAAAGCTACGGCTTTTGTTTTTGACAAGACCGGCACGCTTACCGTCGGCAATATGACGATTACGGCTGAGTGTTTTGCAAAAGATTGCAATACGGATGATATCAAAAGCAAAATCGCCGCACTTGAGGGGAAAAGTTCTCATCCTTTGGCAGCTGCGGTGGTTAAAAAGTACGGAAACAGCAATCTTGAGGTAAATGATTTCATTTTTAATCAGGGACATGGCGTTGAAGGAATTGTTTCAGGCACGCTTTTGTCCGTAGGAAACCGTAAGCTTTTGGAAATGAAGAAAGCTTTTATTTCCGAAGAGCAAAAAGCATTTGCTTCAGTTCATGAAAATGCCGGAGCTACGGTTTTATACGTTATTGCGGATAACCAAACTGAAGCGGTTCTGGCTGTTTCAGATGAAATTAAATTGTCATCCAAAAAAACGATACGCGAGCTGAATGCCCTCGGTATTAAAACTCTGATGCTTACCGGTGACAGTGAAAAGGTAGCACAAAGTACGGCATCGGAACTGGGAATAGCAAATTATCGTGCCGAATTGATGCCTGATGATAAAGCAGCGATCATTAAAGATTTGCAGCAGCACGGTGAAAACGTGGTGATGATAGGTGACGGCGTCAATGACAGCGTCGCCTTGGCTACTGCTGATACGGGAATAGGTTTGGCCGGCACATCGGATATTGC
>JALEXT010000137.1 GCA_022779845.1 Succinatimonas sp. | reverse complement strand
AAACAAAAAACTTTAGAAAAAACAAATACTCCGCCAAAACAGGCTGAAATCAGCCGAGGGTACCTTTTCAAATCTTGAATGTTTGTCAAACTTTAGGCATTGCCATAGGAGGACAGAATGCGCAAGTTTTTGAAAATGAAACATCAAGGTTTTTTCATCAGGCTTTTTTCATCTTTTACCGCGGTATTGCAGATGCTGGTCTTAAGTTGTCTTATGTGTGCCGCTGCGGTAAGTTTTTCAGATGAGGCTCAGGCTTCGCCCGTTTTAAACGGGATAAATGTCGAGACTTTGGCCAAACTGGACAAAAAGGATCTGCAAAAGATCCTGTCGCAACATTACGGACAGGCGGTTACCGCGCCGCTTTTGCAAAGAGTATTGGATGAAATTACCTATTATTGCAAGACTCACGGTTATCCTACTTCCAAGGCTTTTTTCAAAGAGCAGGTGATGCAGGACGGAGTGGTGAAGGTGACGGTACTTACACCCTACCTAGAAAAGATCCGGGTAAACAACCGCTCGGGGGTAAATGTACAGACAAGACGCAGGCTGCTTACTGAGGTAATGGGGATGCAGGATCATGCGGTAAACACCCAAAGTATGGAAAGCGCGCTGTTAAGACTTGCAGATCTGGGAACGTTCGGAGTTTACGGACGCTACGTGCAGGGGCAACAAGACGACGGGACTGAACTTGAGCTTAATCTTAGAAAAAAAACACATTGGCCGATGAGGATCTTTGCCGATAACCACGGCTCAAAAGCTTCAGGAAAGTACAGAATGGGAGGCGCGGGCAGTGTTCCCAATCTGAGCGGATATGCAGACAAGCTGAGCTTTTACGGCTCAGGCAGTGATGAGAAGCAGTTTGACGGTGGAGTATCCTACGCTATACCGATAAACTCCCATCCTTCGGTATTGGGAATGTCATTTAGTGCCGGCAGTTACGAACTTTCAGAGGAATATGAAAAATTAGGAGCCAAGGGACATTCATTTGCAGGAGAGCTTTTTTGGGAGGAGCCGTGGCTTCGGCAAAGGGAATATGGCTTAAAAAGTAAGCTCGGGGCACGCTTAAGATCTCTTGAAGACCGTTTTGATGCTTTTGACTTAAAGTTCAAAAGACGCGAGAGCTCGGTTTTTTCAGAGTTTTCAGGATTTTTTAAAATCCGTGATTTCCTGTTTGAAGGCAGTGCCGGAGTAACGACAGGCAACAGCGACAGTTTGGATGATTATGCCTTGTATCCTGAAGGATCTTTCACGCTTTTAAACGCCTGGAGCAGACTTTCGTATTCATTCGGCCCCAATGTCAGCACTTCATTGCGCACCGAAATTCAAAAAGCGTCGCGTCCTTTGGACGGAGCTTTGCGTTTTAGCGCAGGTGGTGCTGATAAAGTATCTGCATTTAAAAGCTCCGAGGCATGCGCAGATGAAGGCGTCTTCTCCTCGCTTGAACTGGCGCTTAAATTAACCCGCAATCTTACCGCTGTTCCTCATTTTGACGCAGCTTATCTTGCCAACAAGGGAGGAGAGAGTGCTTTCATCAAAGGGGCGGGGATAAAGGTTGAAGCCAGGTACGAAGGATTTTTTGTAAATGCGGATGTCTCAAGTGCTTTAGGAAAAGTACACGGAGATGACAGGGCCGGATTTTTGCTCTCTTTTGGTTATCAGGTTGCATAAGACGCTTGACCGTAAACGTATAAATGTATAAAATCTTACGGCGTTGGCCCTTTAGCTCAGTTGGTTAGAGCAGACGACTCATAATCGTTTGGTCCCCCGTTCAAGTCGGGGAAGGGCCACCATTACAAGAAGACCTTTTTTAAAGGTCTTTTTTTGATCCTCCCGTCGGATCATTATGATCCGGTGAGCTTTCCCTCTTGATTTGCCAGTATCTGCGCAAGACTTTTTCGTACCTCTTTGGCACTGTGTCCAGGCGGCATGCCGAAAATTTTTTTGTAATCGCGACTGAATTGCTGAGGGCTTTGATAGCCCACAAAAAAAGCAGCCGAGTTCACGTCTCCGTCGCCGCGCAGCAGAAATTGCTGAGCTTCGTAAAGCCTGATGCGCTTTTGATATTGCAAAGGAGATAAATTGGTGATCTCTTTAAAATGTCGGTGAAAGGTGGTTACGGCCATGCCGGCCATGTCGGCCATTTTCTCAACGCTGAGATCTTCACGAAAATTTTTCGCCACATAGCTTATGGTACGTCTGATGCGCTGTCCGCCGGTGTTGGCCGTATACAATCCCTGCAGATTGCGTCCTGCGGATGAGTTGATTGCCAGATAGTGAATATCGCGGATTAAAAGCGGAGCGCGCTCTTCTATCTGCTCTTTGTGATCAAGCAGTCTTAATAATCTTTCAAAGTCCTCAAGCAATTCAAAGACCGGACGGTCAACTTCAAAACATCGAGGATTGTTTTGCATTTTACCGCTTTGCTTTGTCAGCATCTTAGTCAGTAATTCAGGCTGCAACTTTAATGAAACGCAAATAAAAGGGGATGAACGGGTTACATCTAATAACTCTGACGAAGTGGGAACTTCCACGGAGGTTAAGATCATGGATCCGGTGCCGTAAAAATACGATCGATTTCCTATGATCAGATGTTTTTTTCCGGAAAGAATAAGCCCGATACTTAAGCTGTAGCGACAACACGGCCTCGTTTCCGAAGAAGTTATGTAGTAGAGATTAAGATCGGGGATAAGCTTTGCAACAGGAGTTTTTTTATCAAAAAAGCGCCGTAAAACCCCGGGCTTCAGCCCGGGGATATAAGGCGCCTAATCGGGGGTATTCTGGTTTTCAATGTATTGTCTGATGATAGAGATGGGAGCTCCGCCACAGGACGCCGCGAAATAGGAGGGA
>JALEXT010000119.1 GCA_022779845.1 Succinatimonas sp. | reverse complement strand
GAATCAAAAGCCAATTTCGTCGCAATTGATTTTACTCCGCATGATGCCCAGCAAATAGCAAAAGAGTTATTGCAACGAGGGATCATCGTACGTCCTTTGCTTGGTTACCAATTGCGTGACATACTTCGTATTACCATCGGGACCAAGGAGCAGAACGATCGTCTCTTTGCTGCTTTGGAAGAATTGCTTTAATAACGGGGATCTTAAATTGAACAGTCTGAAACTTGCCAAAATTAGGGCAGTGAACGGCAGGGTTACTCTGCCTGGATCCAAAAGTCTGTCAAATCGAGCCTTATTGTTGGCAGCCCTTTCAAAAGGACATTGTGAACTGCTCAATCTCTTAAAATCCGATGATACGGCCAGAATGATTGATGCCTTAAAGACTTTGGGAGTGAAGCTTACTCAACACGGTTCTTCATGTGAAGTGGAAGGCATGGGAAAGGCTTTTGACATAGGGCTTAATAGCTTAAACCTGGATTTGGGTAATGCCGGCACCGCAATGAGACCGTTGTGTGCGGCATTGGCTTTTTCACGCGGTGTTTTCAGACTTACCGGGGAGCAGCGTATGCTGGAGCGTCCGATAGGTCCTTTATGTGAAGCATTAAAAAGCTGCGGCATTCATATAGATTACCTAAACAATGACGGTTATCCGCCTTTGATGGTAAGAGGTGCTCAGGCGTTGCGTCGTGAAATTGAGATTGACGGTTCTCTTTCGTCGCAGTTTATTACCGCACTGTTAATGGCTGCCCCGCTGGCCGGAGGTCTAAAGATCAAGGTATCAGGAGATCTTATTTCCAAACCTTACGTCGATTTGACCTGTGCATTGATGCAAAATTTCGGAGTAAGCGTCCAAAGACGCGGTTATTCGGAATTTTCGGTAAAGCCTGATCAGTATTACTGCTCTCCTGCAACTTATATGATTGAAGGCGATGCTACCGGGGCTACTTATTTTGCAGCCGCCGCCGCTATAGCAGGAAAGGTTGAAATTTACGGTTTGGGTAAGCACAGTACTCAGGGAGATACGCGTTTTCTTGAGGTGTTGGAGCGTATGGGCGCTGATGTTATTCGCGGCGATACTTCCGTGACGGTCAGCAAGGCCGAAAAGTTGCACGGTATTGAGATCGACATGAATTCCATGCCTGATGCAGCCATGACTTTGGTCCCCATGGCTTTATATACGGATTCTCCGGTAACCATCACCAATATAGCTTCGTGGAGAGTCAAGGAGACGGATCGTATAGAAGCAATGGCATGTGAAATGAGTAAGCTCGGCGTAAAGGTTGAAAGCGGTGAAGATTTCATTTCTATCGATGCAAGTCAAAGAAATGAAGATATACCAGTATTTTCAACTTATAACGATCACCGCATGGCAATGTGTATGTCGTTGATAGCTTTTGATCGTGACATAGTGATCAATGATCCAGAATGCGTGGGTAAAACCTTTCCCAGCTATTTTAAAGAGTTAAAGAGTATAAGCATCGAATAAGTTTATACTGGTAACCTTTAAAAGGATCCTAAGGCAGTGCACGGGATCCTTTGTTGTTTTTATGGGCAATAGATATAAACATGAAAATTGCATATTTGTTGGTGGCCATTTCTGCTTGTTTCCTGCAACCGGTTTATGCTCAGAATAATTTATTTGAGATTAAGTTGCCGGCTACTTACTGCGAAATAGACAGATCTGTAAAGAAAGACGCTTTTTTTGATGAATATATAAGAAAAATAGCAGGCCACAGTTTAAGCATAAAATCTTTGGCGTTGCCTTGTAGCGAGCTTCAGACTTATCGCGCGTCACCTTTGCATTTACCCAAAAAATTCATAGCCTGGGCTCAGGTGGGGGTCGACGGTTCTTTTTCACGATTTTTACTCGGTAAAAGCGTATATTCTGCGATGATCATGACTTTTTCTCCTGAAAAAAATCTTAAAAAAATCGAAAAAAGAACGTCTGCAAAAATATCAAATTACGGAGATCGCATTGAAAACCTGCAGGCCGGCATTTTAGGAGAAAAAAACGGCATAGTGTTTATTGCGGGAAAAGCAAAGGTGATCCAAGAGGGCGGAACACAGGCGCTCGGACTGTCAGCAGCTACGACACTGGTTGAAAAATACCCGTGGGCCGTCATGTACGGAAATACCGACGCTGAGAAAGCAGGAGAGAGCGAGCTTAGTTCGTGGCTACGGTCAATATATAAAAAATAAAACCGGAGCTAAACTCCGGTTTTAGATCACTGAACTTAAGATCAGTAGTTTTCGCTTCTTACCTCGAAGTAGCTCTGCGGATGATTACATACAGGGCAAACTTCAGGAGCTTTGGTGCCTACTACAATATGTCCGCAGTTACGGCACTCCCAGATCTTGACTTCTGATTTTTCAAATACTTTTGCTTCTTTTACATTTTTTACCCGTGTTTAGCACCTAAAGTGACATTTTAGAATTCTGTAAGCCTTGGC
>JALEXT010000114.1 GCA_022779845.1 Succinatimonas sp. | reverse complement strand
TCGTGGCCGGCTTTTAAAACCACGGTTGCGTTGGCAGTAGCACAAAAAGCACCTAAAACGGCGGCCAATGCGGAAACAGCTAAGATTTTACGAGCTTTCATGGACAAGCCCTCATAATGTTAAAGTTATTGTCTAAGATATTAGATTCTGTATTTAAAATATTAGACAAATTTTCCAAAATGAAATTTGATCCGCATCAAAAATCCGAGGAAATTTTCTACAGACATAAAAAAGCCTCCGTAAAAGGAGGCGTATGGAGGGGAGTAAAGATCAGACTATGGCGTTGCCTATAGCCTTGGCGCAGGCTTTGGTATTTTCTACAACTTCTTTTATCACTTCGTCGGTAAATTTGCTGCGGGCGCCTACTATGGAGATTGCTCCGTGCAGAACTCCCTTTACGTCGAATACCGGTGCGGCAACGCAACGGATCTCGTTTTCTCCTTCTGAATCGTCAAAAGCCCAGCCTTTTAATCTGATGGTGGCAAGTTCGCGGCGTAACTGTTCGGGGCTGGTTATGGAAGTAGGAGTTTTTGGGGTGTAATCAAGACTGTTGATGATCCTTTCTTGTTTTGAGAGATCTTGAAATGCCAGAAGGCATTTGCCAAGTCCTGCGTGTACCAGCGAGATTTCCATACCTTCTCGTGAGAGTATGTGAAAGCCTGCTCTGGGGCTTTCCATTTTCACCGAATAGAAAGCTTTGTCACCGTCGAACACCCCGTAGTGCACAGCTATGCACTCGCAGGATTCCAGCAAAGTACCAAGATGTGATGAGGCCAGATCGCGAAGGTCAAGACTGTCCTTGGCAGCTTGCCCAAGTTGGATCACCTTCATCCAGAGCTGATAAAGCCCCTGATTGTTTTGATGTACCAGCCCAAGTCTGGTCATTTCGTCCATGAGAACGTAAACAGTACTGCGCGGCAGAGCTGATCCTTTTATGATCTCGCTGATGCTCAAGGAGTGTTTTTGTTCCAAAAGTGAAAGTATGGTGAGAGCTCTGATCAACGCAGGAACTCTTGGTTTGTCCTTTTTTTCTTCAGTCATAGAAAATGCAGTCGGTTGGTTTATGAAATTCTGAACATTTAAGCACAAAAATACTGGAATTGCGTCTAAAATGTTAGAAAAATTTACATTAATTTTAAAATGTCATTTTGATCACATCCTGACTTGCGTTCAAAGCGTTCCGACTGAACTCAAAAGCAGCATCTGTTGTAAACTATGATTCAGGCGGATCTTTTAATTCGGTCGCAGAATGACGGTGCCATGCAGATATTTGGCACTTGGATAAAGACTCCCGGTATTTTTAAATCAGGGCACACAAAAAGGACAACATCGTAAGGACGTTTATGCAATTTCATAAAGTCGTGATCACAGGTTTGGGTATAGTTTCAAGCATCGGCGTAGGACGGGATGCGGTTAAGGATTCCTTGGAAAACGGGAGATCCGGTATTAAATTTAATGAAAGCTATGCCGAGCACGGCATGCGTTCACAGGTGGCAGGTCTTGTACCCAAGATAGATTTTTCCTCACGCATAGATAGAAAAATGTTGCGTTTTATGGGGGAAGCCGCGGCTTTCAGTCATATCGCAATGCAGGAGGCTATAGAAACTTCAGGGTTAGAACCTTCAGAGGTATCCAATGAACGTACCGGTCTTATCTGCGGCTCAGGCGGCGGAGATACCAAGGCTATAGTTGAAGCTGCCGACACTTTGCGGGAAAAGGGCATTAAAAGGGTAGGACCTTATGCCGTCCCCAAAGCCATGTGTTCTACGGTTTCCGCCTGCCTTTCTACGGCCTTTAAGATCAAAGGGGCATCTTTCAGTGTTGCATCTGCCTGTTCTACTTCTGTCCACTGCATCGAAGCGGCCTGTGATGAAATTGCGCTTGGTCGTCATGATGTGATGTTCGCAGGTGGCGGTGAAATGGCTGATTGGACCTTAGCCTGTCTTTTTGACGGCATGGGCGCTTTGTCAAAAGGTTATAACGAAACTCCGCAAAAGGCGTCGAGACCTTATGATGCAGATCGTGACGGTTTTGTTATGGGAGCAGGCGGCGGCATGCTGGTATTGGAGTCTTTGGAGCATGCCAAGGCCCGCGGTGCCAAGATCTTAGCTGAAGTTGCAGGCTTCGGCGCAAGCTCAGACGGAGCGGATATGGTGGCGCCGTCAGGAGAAGGGGCGGTTCGTTGCATGCGTCAGGCTTTGCGGGGAATAGAAGGCGGTGTTGATTATATCAATACCCACGGTACGGCAACCAAGCTTGGGGACGTAAAAGAACTTGAAGCTATACGTGAAGTCTTCGGCGATAAGATCCCGCCTTTGTCGTCCACCAAGTCCATGACCGGACATGCTCTGGGGGCTGCCGGAGTTAACGAAGCAATTTTCTGTTTGCTGATGATGCAAAATGATTTTATTGCCCCGTCGATAAATATCGATACTTTGGATGAGCATTGCCAAGGTTTTGATATCGTGCCCAACAAAGCACGTAAGGCAGAACTTAATACCGTGCTTTCAAACAGTTTCGGCTTCGGCGGCACCAATGCCTCAATCGTATTGAGAAAATACGGGATCTGATTTAAATTTGTAAAGAAGACTGTTAAAAGCTCCTTAAACGGGGCTTTTTATTTGGAGCAAATGTTGGTAAATCGCGATGATCGAGGCATCGATATCTACAAATATAAGGTGATTTAGTGAATGCACTTTAAATGAAGATACCGTGTCTACAGCTATTTTGCAGGCTGTTTCATGCGGATATCCGTATACTCCGCAGGATATTGCGGGGAATGCTATGCTTTTACAACCGTATTGCTCAGCAAGCTTAAGACTTTTTTCATAACAACTTTGCAGAAGTTTTGCTTCATTGCGCAAACCTCCGTGCCAGATGGGACCTACGGTGTGAATTATATAGCGTGCGTTAAGGTTATATCCCTTGGTAATTTTAGCTTCTCCGCATCTGCATCCGTTGAGTTTTCTGCACTCTTGCAAAAGCATCGGTCCTGCCGCACGGTGTATGGCACCGTCCACTCCTCCTCCGCCTAGGAGGGTGCTGTTGGCGGCGTTAACAACGGCATCTACTTTTAATGCGGTAATGTCACCTGTCAGCGTTTCTAGCAGCATGGCAAGATCCTAATTGTCCCATACTCCGAAATGTTCCATGGAAAAAGCAACGCGTTCGGCAACGGTGAGTCTTTGTTTTTTGGTAAGCGCTTCTATCAGTCTAAGACGGGGCAGAAGTCCTGCGTTATTGCAGATCTGAATGGAAAGACCCGGGCGGGCATTAAGTTCCAAAAGCATCGGTCCTTTGTCACGGTCAAGCACGATATCCGTACCTATGTAACCAAGGCCCGACATTTCATAGCAAGATGAGGCAAGTTCCAAAACCTGACGCCAGTGAGGTACTTTAAGTTCACTAAGTCGCCTGTCGGTATCCGGATGGAATTCAATCGGTTCGTTAAATTGTACCGCGCGTACCGCACGTCCCGTGCGTACGCAGATCCCGACACCTACTGCTCCCTGATGTAAATTGGCTTTACCGTCTGAGGCACTGGTGGAAAGGCGCATCATGCACATAACGGGAAAACCTTTAAATACGATCACACGGGTGTCCGGAACTCCGTCATAGCTGAAACCTGAAAAGACGTTGTCAAAATGGATGAGCTCTTCGATAAGAGCAATATCCTGACGACCTCCCAAAGAGAATAATCCTGCCAAAATGTTGGTAAGATGGCGGCTTACATCGTGCATATTCATTTCCTCTCCAGAGGATTTGATGAAATGCCCGTTTTCCATATTGCGATCTTTTATGACTAAGATCCCCTTGCCGCCTGAGCCCTGCGCAGGTTTGATACAGAATTCACAGGCATTTCCCAAGATCTGCAGAAGATTTTGAATATCATGCTGATCTCGTATTGCACCGATGAGCTTTGGTGTGTTGACCTTATGCTCTACGGCAATGTGTTTGGTCATAAGTTTGTTGTCAACCAGCGGATAGAGCGAACGCTTGTTATATCGGCTGATATAACTGATGTTACGTTGGTTCATGCCGACCACCCCGTCATGCGCCATTTTGAAAGGACTGGCGTAACGGGTAAAAAGGCCTGAAATTTTCTGACCGAATGAACTTAAAGCTGACATTATTTAGTCTCTCCGCTTTCGTCATCAAGTCCGTTTTTTTTCAAATTATCCTGTGCAGACTTCTTCCATTTGCGATAAACGTTGTGAGGATCTGCTTTCAGCTCTTTGTACTCACGAGACAGACGATCGCATTCTTTTTCTTTTTGATCTCCGTTTTTAAAGGTATCTATCTGTGAGACCAAAGGTTTGAAGCGTTTTAATTCCGCAAGTCTGAATCCGGTGTAATTACCCATCAGCAATACCAATGCCAGGATCACGAATTGCAAACCTATAAAATTGAAGGTCAGATGCTGTACCAAAGCACTGTCCATGGCGATAAAAGCGCATACGGCTACGAAAAGCGAGCCGCCGCCCTGCTTAATCACTTCGTGATAGCCTTCTTCCTCCCAGATTATCGACATACGTTCTATGGTCCAGGAGAGAATAATTAGCGGGAAGAAGGTAACTTTAAGACCTTCGGTAAGACCGAATTTATACGAGAGTACGGAGAAGGTACCGATGATTGCTATCACCATCACGATCACCGCCGAAATTCTTGCTACCAGCAACAAATTAAGGTGTGAAAGCCACGAACGTACTACCAATCCTACTCCCACTATGGCGATGAAGCCTATGAGACCTATTAAGAGGTTGGTCTGAAGGAATGACATGGCGATCAGTACCGGCATGAAGGTTCCTGAAGTTTTTATGCCGACGATGATGCGTAAAAATACTACGATGAGTACGCCGATCGGTAAAAGCAGGATGTTTTTAAACATAGCCTGTTCTTCAACCGGCAATGAGTCTATTGACAGCGAGACAAGCTCTGCCCCCGAGGCTTTTTCAACACCGGCTTTTAATTTGCCGGCTTGCACGGCGCTGATACGGTGACGCAGCATGGAAAAACTTACGCGTGCGCTTTTACCGCCTTCCAATGTCATGATGGGATTGCCGTTGTTGGTCCAGATAAGCTGATTTTGATTTATACCCGTGGTACCGTCCTGAGGGTTGAAAATTTGGTATTTGTCGTTTGAAAAAACCGCAACACGACTTTCAAGAGGGCGGTTGCGACGACCGTCTTCCAATGTGAGAACACCGATTTCTCTTGCATGTATACCAGCAGCCTGCAACACGCGTACCAGTACGCCAGAGCGTGAGTAACGCGAAAGCAGTAATGAAGCTGATTCACTTTCTTTTTTGATTTCTGCTATGGCTTGAGATGCTAGGGAAAAAGGGTCCGCGCTTTTTTGCATGGCTGCGTTTGCAAGCTCGCGTATGGCAGTGCCGTAAGGTTCGCTTTCAACGCTTTGAGATATCGAAGGTACGCGCATGGATGATAATTTTGCTTCGGGATCAACAAGAATATCAGCTCGGTAATAGAGTACCTGTTCTCCTGAAACACTGCGTTTGGTCCATTCCACATAGCCGTTGCCGTTGCGATTTATATAACCGATGCCGTAGCCCAAGCTTGAGGTGGTTTGTTTTACCTGAGTAAGTCCGGGTTGTACCGCAGGTTGGGCAAAACGTATCTGCGCAGGGGTATCCCCTTCGTCAGGCTCAAATTCTATCTTGGCTTCAACATTCCATAATTCACGTTCCTGCCCAGGTAAAAACGGCAGATCGTAAGCAATATGTTGATAGCCTATGAGCAGTATGCCTGCCAAAAACAAAATGGCAGTAACAAAATAAAAGACTCCGCGGGATACCATTGCTTATTCTCCTTGCTGCTCTTTTGACTTGTCTTCGCCGTTTTCTGTCTTGCTCTCTTCGGTTTTTTCCTGCGGTACAAGATCTGCAGGCAAGCTGACCCCGGCATCGGTCAGACGTTTGGTATATTCGTCCTTAAGCATCTGTTGGGAAACCTCAGGCAAGGCTTTTTTTGAATTGGTTCCGAGATTGTCACCGTAATCATCTGCAGGCATGGCTATTTGTCCACCGGCTTCAAGCGCTTTTCTGGCATCATATTCGGCATTGGGATCTTTGCCGTTTCTTTGCAAAAGCGTAAACAAATCCTTATTTATAAGTAACAAACCGTCAGGATCTGCTCTTTTTTGTACGTAGTTGCGCGAAACGTCAACTGAGGCAATGTCCGTTATGAGCGAACGTCCCAAAAGCATGGGAAAATCCATGGAGGTGCGATCCATAAGATTAAATTCGCTGTATACGGAGTAGTTGCCTATTTTAACGTTGAGACCTACGACCACACGGTAACTAAAACCGTTTGACGAGGACTGACGTACGCGGGTAACTCTGATAAAAGGAGCTTCGGCGTCGATGCGTCTGCCGTTGGCTTCAATGGTAAAACGTACCATCTTTACGCCGTCGCTTTCGTAACGGCTGATATTGGTAGCAGTAATCGAAGAAACCGTGGCACCGGTATCCACACGGGCTGCCAAAGTGGCATCGGCTTCCTTGACGTATACGTACTCTTCTCCGCCGAAAATCATCTTTCCGTCCGGAGTTTCAAAATCATAATTGCGGGACGGAGTCGCTATGAGCACGCTTGAGGATTTTTTGTCGCCGTGAGTTGCTGAAGATGTGGCCGCGGCGGCTATCAAAGCCTGATTTGTATCGATTAAAGCTTGGTTCTGCCGGCGCAGCGCTTTGAGTTCTTCTAAGATCTGTTTGTCCAATCTTTCGCTCCTGCGTGACGAAGCGTTTAAATCGCTTTTGATTTGACTAAGATCTGCGTGTTGTGAATTCAACTCGCCGTTGATACTGTCCATGGTTCCTTTGACTTGCAGTAACTTGTCACCAAGATCCTGCTCATCGGCAAATGATGCGGTTGCGGCGGCAAGCGCGGCAATAAAGATCCCTTCGCGTAGCATAATTGTTAAGTCCGTCAAATTTTTGTGCAAGAATAGCACAATTTAAAAGTTATGAAACAATAAAAAAATCTTGAAAATCAACACTGTTAATTCAAATATTTTATTTTTTGTCAAGATTTCTCAAAACATTCTTCGCAGGATCACCCTATTAAGACGGTCTTTTAATGGGAAAAAAACCAGCTTTTTGTTAAAATTGCCTCGAGGTCTATGGAGCGGACCGGTTACACATACTAAACATATAAATAGGGAATTCTTTTTTATGCGCAAGTTAGCTTTTTTGGCGGCAACAACACTAGCCTGTTTATCCGCTCCCTCGATGGCTGCAGATTTTACCGTCACCCCGGTATACTCGCATCTTGGTGCATCCGATTTTGACGGAGCTTCAGGCGATGTCAAAACCTCTTCTTACGGTCTTGTCGGTAATAACGATTTTTTAACTTTGGGCTATACCAAAACCGAGTATGACTTTTCAAATCGTCCTGATGTCGATATGAATAAGGTTTTTGCCGATTTGAGATATACCAAGGTAAATCCCGGGACCTTAGGGTATTTTGTAGGCGGCGGACTTGCATTCGGATGGGAAGATGATTTCCATCCTTCTGAAAATTATTCCATTACCCCGCGAGCCGGTCTTAATTATGATTTTGGCAACGAGTGGCGGGTTACCGGCGGACTGTCAATGAATATCAATGAGATAGAAAACTATTTCCAGCCTATATTCATGGTGCATTACCGCAGTCCAGATTCGCTTGGTTTTTCAGGTGTATTCGGAACCAAAAACCATGCTCAATACCGCTTTACCAATGCCATGGCGGTTGAAGGTACTTTGCGCGGTATAGACAGAGATATTTATCAGCTTTCAGATGACAGAAGCAAACATGGCAACGCTGCTGAAGGATATCTGATGGAACGCAGCATCGCTGCTTCTGCCGGCGTTGTGGTAAATCCTTTGGATGCTCTGACCTTAAGAGCAGGTGTCGAAGCCCGTTTTGATCGTGAACTTAAAGTATACGACAAGGACGGCAATAAGCTTGGCAAGCAGGATATAGATCCTTCTTACGGAATTTATATCAACGGTTCGCTTAGTTTCTGATTTTTTCTAATTTTGACAAAGGCGGTTTTTCCGCCTTTTTTGATGGGTACAAGGATCATGATCCAAAAAGCTCAAAGCAAATTGCTTAAGGTTTCGCAACAGGCTTTGCGTATTGACCTTATTCCGGGGATCACCTATTCACAGGTGAGCGTACACAGTTACCCAAATGTTGATCTTAAAATGGATGTGCTAAGACCGCGTACCGGCAAACTTTTGCCCGCGATGGTCTTTGTAACCGGCGGCGGATTTATTACTTCAAACCGGGCATCGCATCTTGAGATCAGGATGTGCCTTGCCAAAGCAGGATATCTGGTCGCCTCAATAGAATATCGTTTTGCCCCTCAGGCCAATTTGCCTGCTCCCATCATCGATACTAAAGCAGCCATACGCTATTTACGTAAAAATGCCATGCGTTTTGGTGTGGATCCTAAACGTATCGGGATCATGGGAACATCAGCAGGCGGTTATCTTTCATGTTTTGCCGGAGTTACCGGACACAGCAGACTTTTTGATGTTGGAGAAAATACCGACGTCTCATCTGAAGTGTCTTGCGTGGTGGATTTTTACGGTGTGACCGATCTCTCGCGCATGGCAGACGGTTTTGATGAAAAAACCGTACGGGCCTATGATTCCCCGAGTGCTTGTCAGGCTTTATGGTTAAACGGCTGTACAATCTGCGGCGGAGTTGATGCCTCGGTTTCAGCCCGTCCTGAGGAAGTGCAACGTTATAATCCTGCAAATTACGTAGATGAGCATACCCCTCCTTTCTTGCTGTTTCACGGTACGAAAGATACTTTGGTTTCAGAAGTAGAAACCGACATTATGTTCCAGGCTTTAAGAGCCAAAGGTGTAGAGGCAGAGCGTTATCTTGTAGAAGGAGCTGGGCACGGCGGCAGTCATTGGGTACAGCCAGAGGTTCAGCAGGTAGTGTTGGATTTTCTTGCAAAACATCTTGCCTGATTTTTAATTTATGATGAAGAAAGTCACGTTTAAAAAGAAGTGACTTTCTGTTTTTCTTTCTAAATTTCAAAAAGCTAATATCATTTGTGATGAGTAAACTTTGATTTGAGGATAAATTCTGGCGAAGAAAATTATGCCCTTTCTGGATGATTTGGCTGATTTATAGCGAAAGAAAATTGATTGACCGTTGATGTATCTCTATTAAAATGCGGATAACTAAGACTTTAGGAGTACACAGATGCTTTATCGTATAGGAAAGTTCGGGTGGAAACTTGCTTATTACTTAAGGCTTCCTTTGTATTTCAGATATACAGTACAGCAAGATTTGGAAGCTAACGTGTTTATTGCTACAAGTCCTGATATCAAAGGATTAAATTTTGAGTGTGACAAATTAAGTGATGTTCAGAAAGTTGTGCTGGATTGTGCAAAATATCTTGTATGGGGCATGTTGCATCCTGACAAAACATTCTTAAGTGAACACCCTGTTCCTTTCAGGAACGAGCATGTTAATTTGAACGGGTGGGCTATGGTTGCCTGATGGATGGTTATTATAAAATTATCATCGCCTTTTTAAAGAAACACGGATTTTCTTATCAAAGGCAGGCTAAAGGGGATTAAAAACATATATATAAGTGATCGTACCCGAATCCTCAAAAAGCAGATATACGGCAAATAAGATATTGAAAGACGCTGGCATTAACGAAAAGTTATAACAGAAAGAATCTGTTTAAAGAAACTCGTAATCAACGGTGTTAAATTTCGTTTCTTGATATCTTGCCAGATCTTAAATTTATGATGAAGAAAGTTACGCGCAGTTGAAAACGTGACTTTCCATTTTTCAAGGGAATTTCATGGTCTTCTCCCAGTTAAGTTTTGTTTTCTTCTTCCTGCCTCTTTTTTTAGCTTTAGACAAAATCTTTAAAGGCGCATTGAGAAATTTGCTACTGATCTTTTCAAGTTTGCTTTTTTACCTTTGGGGAGAGGGTAAGGGCGTCTTTTTGCTGATCACACTTTGCCTTTTAAATCTGATCATGGGAAAGATGGTTACCCCCCCCCAATCAGATATTGATTTAAAAGGAAAAAATGAGAAATTAAGACAGGTTATGCTGGTTGTGGGCATAACCTTGAATCTCTCGGTGCTTTTCTATTACAAATACCTTTTTTGGGTCATAAGCGAACTTTCCTCCATTCCGATTTTTTCAACCTTGCATGTACGCGAGCATGCTTTGCCTCTTGGGATCAGTTTCTTTACTTTCCATGCCATAAGTTACCTTGTCGATGTTTACAAAGGAAAGGTGGGGCAGCATTCTGCAACGGATTTTGCTACGTATTTTTTTATGTTTCCGCACTTGGTAGCAGGGCCGATAGTACGTTTTGAAAGCGTACGCAATGATATACGCATACGTAAGCGCAATTACGATCTTTTTGCCTACGGGATCTTTCGTTTCGTATTGGGACTTAACAAGAAGATCCTGATTGCAAATTTTGTCTCTCCCGTAGCTGATCTGGCTTTTGCATCTTCCCAATCTTATGTTCCGTGCCTGACAAGCGCAGAATGTCAAAGCCACGTGAATTTGTCCATAAATTGCTCTTTGAGTTTGTCCGAATTTGCTCATTCAGTTTGTCCTGTTTCGGGGACAGAAAAGGCGATCATGGTAAAGTCCTGACCGCCTTAGACAATATGAAGCGACCCCACT
>JALEXT010000109.1 GCA_022779845.1 Succinatimonas sp. | reverse complement strand
GCTTGAATCAGGAAGTGGAAATACTACAAATCCAGAAGCATCAGAGCTTGCAGTTGACAGCAATTTTCCTGAGGATGAAAAAAGCCTTGCCACGGCATCTTTTACCGGCATTGAACTGTTTGCCGAATGGACTTCTGCTGTCAGAGTGTTGCCGTGCCGTTTTGAGCTGACCGACAATGATCTTTTTTGCAACAGCTTGGCTCCCCAAAGTCCGTAATTGTGTTTGTCGGCGTAGTTTAAAAGAGTATGTAGTTCAATGTTCGGATCGCAGGCAATGATGAGCGGAGTTCCCTGACTTTCAAGACCTGTTTTAAGCGTTACCTGCGTAAATACGGTTTTATTCGGAACAATGTGCGGTTTTACCAATACGGAGTCTACAAAAGTTCCTCCTGAAAGTAACAGTCTGGCAGCTTTTTTAAGTCCTATGGCACTTTTGTATTCGTTCTGCATTACGCTCGATGCAATTTCGGTATCGGGAATGCGAAACAGCATCAGTTTTATTTCCTTGATATTAAGCGAGCGCAGGCGCAGGCTTACTGTTTTACCGTAATCGGTGTCTGGAACGTCTAATAACGAGAACGAACTGCGGTAAGGTATGGTGGTAATATGCCACTTTTCATCGTATTCGAGAGATTCGCCTTGGTTTGAGGACAGATCTTTTAAAAAAGCAAAACTATATTCAGTACCGTTTTCAAGTCCGTAAGCACAAAGTCTGTCTTGTTCCTGTTTTATTATCGGCACTTGATTGGGACTTAAATTGGCTCCATGCACCCTGAAAAAACGGTTCAGATCTGCTGAAGAGATATGTCTGAGCGTATGCGAAAATTTTGCACATACTGCAGTTTTGTTAGGTTGCGGGATCTCTTCTAAAGAAAGAATTTGCAGGGAAGCATCTGCAAGCTGAGGAAAAAAGGTCAAAAAAACGCTAACAGTTAAATATTTAAAAATACGGCGTAAGATCATACCCAGCTCCTCTTAATGGAGATATTTTAGCCTAAATTCCGTATGCTTTTTGTTATGAAAGACGCAGGCGGTAAAATTAAGTTAGGGATAAAAGTGCGGAGATAAGCATGAGTTGCAATCAAGACAGCATTATTGCCGCAGGCCTTGGCGAATTGCTCTTTGACGTAGTTTCAGAACAGTACCATTTGGGAGGAGCTCCCGGGAACTTCGCCTGGCATTGCTCAGAGCTCGGAGCAAAAGCCTGTGTCGTCGGTGCCGTAGGAAAAGATAAACTCGGAGACGAGGCTTGCAATCTTTTGGGCAGCCTCGCCTCTGCAGTTACAAGATCTGATCATCCTACCGGAACGGTCAATGCAAAAATAGCTAAGGACGGCAGTGCCTCTTATACGTTTGATGATGAATGTGCTTTTGATCATCTGCAACTTAATGACGATTTGCTGGCATTAGCTAAGCGCTGTGATCTCCTTTGTTTCGGAACTTTGGCACAAAGACTGCCTGAATCAAGGCAAGCGATACATACTTTTTTAGGCAAGGCCAGCAAGGCGTTGAAAATTTTTGACGTAAACATGCGGGGAAATTTCTTTTCAAAAGAGGTGATTGAGCAGTCCTTAATGTTTACCGATCTTTTGAAAGTAAGTCTTGAAGAACTGAAGATCATGGTCGATCTTTTTAACTTAAGCTGTGATCCCGAGGATTTTTTTAAAGATTTAAGGAAAAGGTTTCCGATACAGGGCTTGGCTGTGACCTTAGGTGAGCAGGGCAGTTTGGTATTTTGGCATGAAGAGCGTTCGAGCATGCCGGCACTTAGTGTAACCGTGCGCGATACCATCGGAGCAGGCGACAGCTTTGATGCTGCATTGGGCATGGGACTTGTCTCAAAGCTTGGACTTTCACGATCTCATTTTTTAGCAACTCACGTGTCTTCCTATGTATGTACCGTCAGCGGCGCCATGCCAAGATTGCCTTATGACTTGAAACAATATCTCAGGCATAACTCATAAAGTTGATTCCTTAGGAAGGGTTAACGACGTAAGTTCACAGTTTTTACCGCCGAACCCTATGCCGATCCCGTAGATTTTTTCGTAACCACGGTTAATGAAAGGGCGGGGGTAGTCTTTTCGTATGATTTGATTTAATGCCGAAACAGCGGCTTTTTTTCTTGCAGAGGGCGTGTTTACAGTGTTCTTAAGTTCTAAGATCACCGCAGTACTCAGGTCTTCACTTACAAGGCTTATGTAGCTGTAGCCGTCACCTGATTCGAATTCGTCTTTAATCTGTATGTTTTGACTGGCAGCGGAGATCCCCAAGATCCCCAGTAAAAAGCCGTGATAGTAAAACTCCGATGATGAATTTCTGATGCTTATGAATTGTTTTAAAAGAGCGTTGATAAGTTTTTGGGCATCTTCTGTATGATTGTTTAAAAGTAAATTTTGAAGTCTCAAAGCCTTGTTGAACCATTCGTGGTTATCAGCGCTGTAAATTGATTCAAATTTCTCTTTGAAACATTCAAAGATTTCAAGATTAGGGATGCGGATTTTTACCTTTCTGCCACGGGGCGGATCTTCGCTTAAGGTT
>JALEXT010000108.1 GCA_022779845.1 Succinatimonas sp. | reverse complement strand
ACGGCTGAAAATCACACCGGCCTGATTAGTTTTGATGACTGTCGGTAAAGGCTTTTAATAACGAACTTTCCGTTTCGTCAAGGTAGTCGCGTATGGCTACCTGCGAGCGCAACGGCGTATCTCCTGTCTTGGCGTAAACATTTTGTTGCCATTCGTCAAGTACGCGGGCTTTGCAGTTGTCGTTTTCCTGCAGTTGTAGGATGTGTCGTATGCGTTTTTTAAGATCAGGATCAAGTACACGCGTACCTACTTCGATGCGGTAGTCAAGGTTGCGGGTCATCCAGTCAGCAGAGCTTATATAGATTTCTTCATCCCCCCCTGCGCAAAAGACCATTACGCGAGGGTGTTCAAGAAAGCGATCAACGATTGAGGTAATGTAAATATTTTCAGAAAGTCCTTTGATCCCCGGTTTTAAGGTGCACATGCCGCGCACTATCATGCGGATTTTGACGCCTGCCTTTGATGCTTCATAAAGCTTGTTTGCAATTTTTTTGTCGACAAGATTGTTTACTTTTAAGTGAATATAAGCTGCTTTGCCGTTAAGACTGTTTCTTATTTCGCGGTCAATCATGGCACTGATGCGTTCTCTGGCATTAAGCGGAGATACCAACAGCATTTTGAAGTCAGGACGGGTGTAAGGATATTCGATGAATTCGAAAACTTCTTCAACCTCTGAAGTAATTTCAGGTCTTACGGTAAACAGAGCAAAATCGGTGTAGATCTTGGCTGTTTTTTCATTGAAATTGCCGGTTCCGATATGTGCATAACGAACCAAGGCATCGCCTTCGCGTCTAGTCACCAAGACAAGTTTTGAATGGATCTTAAGAGTAGGCAGACCGAATAATACCTTAACTCCGGCATCGGTGAGTCTTGAAGCCCATTTGATATTGTTAGCTTCGTCAAATCTTGCTTTAAGCTCGACAACCACGGTAACGCTTTTTCCGTTGTTGGCTGCATCTATTAAGGAGTTAATTACGCGTGAATTTGAGGCAACGCGGTAAATGTTGATCTTTATGGACAGTACACGCGGATCATACGATGCCTGACGTAAAAATTCAGTAAGATAGTCAAACGAATAATAAGGGTAGTAAAGCAATACATCTTTGCGTGCTATTGCTTCAAAAGGAGTAGATGCCGTATCAAAAGCCGTTGAGCGTACTTCTCTTAAAGGGCGATATTCGCTGTCGTCGGTACCTATTGAAGGAAAGTTCATGAAATCCTTGAAATTGTGGTAACGGTTTCCAGGCATCAGTGAATCAATTGAAGAAAGCTTGAGTTCTCCTGCCATGAATGAAACCAGATCGCGTGGCATGGCTGCATCGTAGGCAAAACGCACCGGTTTGGCGTTCAATCTCTGTTTTAAAGACTCAGACATATCTTCAAGCAGGGATTTATCCAAATTACCTGAAAGATCGTATTCGGCATCACGATTCATCTTAATAGAATATGCTTCAATGGAATCGTAGGCAAAAAGCTGGCGGAATACCATGTCTATGCACAGTCTTATGATGTCGTCTAAAAACATCAGCGTGGTGCTGTTTCCTTCAGAAGGCATGCGGATAAAGCGTGGAAGGGCATCTGTGGGAATTTCTATTAGGGCGTAATAATTCTGAACTCCGCTCATGCGTACGATCAGGTATGAGTATTTATCCTTTAAAAAAGATACCAGATCGGTTTCTTCGTCGATGATCACAGGATTAATGTGTTTTAACACATGGCGTTTGAAATAATGCTCGACCCAAACTCGTTGTGAGTCACTGATGTTTTTTTCATCTCTTAAAAAAATTCCGTTGTGCTCAAGCTCGGATACTAAGGAGCGAAAAATTTCGTTGAGCGTCATCTGATAGCGGGCAGCTTCATGCTGAACCTGTTTTAACAAGGTAACCAGCTCTTCCTGGGCATCGCGTTCCTGCACGATCATGGCCTGACGTTTGAGCTCTGCCACGCGTACTTTGAAAAATTCGTCCTGATTATTTGAGTAAATCCCAAGAAAATGCACTCTTTCAATAAGCGGTACGCTTGGATCTGCTGCTTCTTGCAACACACGTCCGTTAAAGGACAACCACGATAATTCCTTGGGGATTAAATCTGACATATAAACCTGCCAAAAAAGAGATGATGAATTCGTTGACGCTTTTACCCTTGATTAAAAGCTATAACATATTTGGACGAATGTTAATGCCAGATTGTTAAAAATACGTGAAGTCTGTGTATGCTTTGGACAAATCAGTTCCCAAACGCAAGCTCATTAAGACGCATGGATGCACTTTGAGAACCTAATTTGGCAGCCTCCGATAATAAAGCAGCTCCCGTATCCATGGTTTTTGGATCTTCGATGAAAACAAGACCTGCCAGTTCACTTCCTCTCATTCGTCCTAATTGGTTGTACACACGCCGTATCCAAAATGCGCTTTTTTGGTAATCTTTTTTTATAAGAAAGGCTTTGGCAATCTGTGCACAGATCCTAGGAGACGGTACGTATTCAAGATAAAGACTGTTACCTGTTTCAAGATCACTTTTGCGCAGACATTTTTCAAGTTCTTGGGTTAATACAGGATCCTGATAAATATAAGCCTGCTTTGTCTGAGCATAGTTGATCGATGAATAAAAAGAATTTTTTAATAATTCTGCTTTTCTTATGTCTCCTAGTACACACTGACGGGCTTCATCATAAAAATGCTGTTGGAGACTGTTTTGAAAAGAGATCGCAACATCAGGTTTTGAGATGACGGCATCCTCGTTGCGACCTTTTATTGAACAGGAGCACAGTGTTAAAACTCCCGTTATTAAAATGGCTAAATCAATAAATTTCACTGTTTGACCGGCACAGTGCCGTCATCAATAGCATTTTGTTGGTTAAAATTTTGTGAAAAAGTTGCCGGTCGTTTGAAATCACCCTGCATATCAACCAGTACGCCGTTTGCAAACAGTAAAGTGAGATTTTCTATTTTCGGATCTGACCATCCTTCGCGCAGGTAATGTACATAGTACCAACGGGAGGCGTCAAAAGGATCCACCAACATCGGAGTTCCCAGAATAAAGCGTACCTGCTCCGGGGTCATGCCGACCTGTAATTTCGAGACAGCCTGCTGTTCAACAAAATTTCCTTGAGTCAGATCGGCGCGATAGGCGCATCCTCCGACCGATAAAGTAGCGGTAAGCGCCAAGACTGCCGCGGCGCATTTGGTCCTATTCATCATCGCAAAGCTCTATTTAAGACAATGGAAAGATAGTCGTATTTCTTTTGGCATTCTAACAAAAAGCGTCACGTACCACTTGAAAAAAAAACATCTTGTCCCCATCTGACTTTCATCACTAATTTTTTTTATGCGAGAAGACATGGAAAACGTGGAACAGGAAATCAAGGCAAGCGCCGCAGCTGAGACTGAGGCGGAGGTTAAGGAACAAGAACAGCCTGAAACTGAAGAACAGGTAAATACAGATGGTGACGATACTGTTGCACAACTGCAGTCTGATCTTGCCGCTTTGCAAGCACAGTTGAAGTCCGAGCAGGAACAGGCAAAAGCAGCCTTGGAAAGTATGGCCAGAGCGGCAGCAGAGTCTGATAACCGTCGTAAGCGTGCAGAGGCTGATGTTGAACGCGAGCGCAAATACGGCAACGAAAAAATTTTAAAAGCCTTGTTGCCGGTGGTGGATTCTCTTGAACTGGCTTTACAGCACACAGACAAGAATAACGAACTTTTAAAAGGTTTGTATGAAGGTGTTGAGAACACTTTAAGTCTGTTCTTAAAAGAACTTAACAAGTTCGGTGTCGAACAGCTTAATCCGGTAGGTGAGCCTTTTGATCCCAATCTTCATCAGGCCGTTACCATGTTGCCTTCAAATGAGGTTAAACCCAATCATGTGCTGTCCGTGATGCAAAAAGGTTTCGTTTTAAACGGACGTGTGGTTCGTCCTGCCATGGTGGCGGTAGCAAAAGCGACCGAACCTGCTAAAAAAGACGAAACACAACAAAATACGGTAAATCTTGAGGCATAGTCTTGAAATTTATCAAAAGAACTCCATGTTCCAAAACAGAATGAAATAGGGGCTTAAAAAAGAGCCTTTGATTGAAGAAGAATTTAAGAGGAATTTGAAAATGGGTAAGATTATCGGTATCGATTTGGGCACCACCAATTCCTGCGTAGCAGTGCTTGACGGTGATAAGGTACGCGTACTTGAGAACTCTGAAGGCCGTCGTACTACTCCTTCTATCGTAGCCTATGCAGAAGACGGTGAGATTTTGGTAGGCGATGCTGCCAAGCGTCAGGCCGTTACCAATCCGCAGAATACCTTATTTGCTATCAAGCGTCTGATCGGCCGTCGTTATGATGATGCCGAAGTGCAGCGCGACATTCCGCTCATGCCGTTTAAGATTGTCAAGGCAGACAACGGTGACGCTTGGGTAGAAGTCCGCGGCAAACGTCAGGCTCCCCCTCAGATCTCTGCAGAAGTACTCAAAAAGATGAAGAAGACTGCCGAGGATATCTTAGGCGAGAAAGTTACCGAAGCCGTGATCACCTGCCCTGCTTATTTTAACGATTCACAGCGTCAGGCTACTAAGGACGCAGGCCGCATTGCAGGTCTTGAGGTCAAGCGTATCATCAACGAGCCTACAGCCGCTTCCATTGCTTACGGTGAGGATAAGGTCAAGGGTGAGCGCAAGGTTGCCGTGTATGACTTAGGCGGCGGTACTTTTGATATCTCCATCATCGATATCGACGAAGTCGACGGTGAAAAGACTTTTGAAGTGTTGTCCACCAACGGTGATACTCACTTAGGCGGTGAAGATTTCGATAACCGCATCATGAATTATCTCATTGATGAGTTCAAGGCTTCACAGGGGGTGGATTTAAGACAGGATCAGCTGGCTTTGCAGCGTTTGAAGGAAGCTGCTGAAAAGGCAAAGATCGAGCTTTCATCATCACAGCAGACCGACGTCAATTTGCCTTATATCACTGCAGATGCCACCGGTCCTAAGCATATGAACATCAAGATCACCCGTGCCAAGTTGGAATCTTTGGTAGAAGATCTTGTAAGCAAGACTTTGGATCCTGTACGTACCGCACTTTCGGATGCCGGGATGCAGCCTTCCGACGTTGACGATGTGATTTTGGTCGGCGGTCAGTCTCGTATGCCTATGGTTCAAAAGCTTGTTGCCGATTTCTTCGGTAAAGAGCCTCGTAAGGATGTTAACCCTGACGAAGCCGTGGCTATCGGTGCTGCCATTCAGGGCGGTGTTTTGACCGGTGAAAAGAAAGACGTGTTACTGCTCGACGTTACTCCTCTGTCCTTGGGTATTGAAACCTTAGGCGGGGTGATGACTCCGCTTATTCCTAAGAACACCACCATTCCTACTAAGAAATCGCAGGTGTTCTCAACAGCAGAGGATAACCAGCCTGCCGTAACCATCCATGTGTTGCAGGGTGAACGTAAACGTGCAGCTGATAACAAGTCATTAGGTCAGTTCAACCTTGAAGGCATCAATCCTGCTCCTCGCGGAGTGCCTCAGATTGAGGTTACATTCGATATTGACGCCGACGGTTTGATCCATGTTTCGGCCAAGGATAAGACTACCGGTAAAGAGCAGAAGATCACCATTCAGTCTTCTTCAGGACTTTCTGATGAAGATATTCAGCGCATGGTACGTGAGGCGGAAGCTCACAGCGCTGAAGACAAGAAGTTTGAGGATTTGGCTAATGCCAGAAACCGTGCTGATGCAACTGCACACAGCGTGAGAAAGCAGTTAACCGATCTTGGAGACAAGCTTCCTGCTTCTGACAAGGAGCGCGTTAACAAGGCCTTAAATGAGCTGGAAATGGCGATTCGCGGTGACGATAAAGATAAGATCGAAAGCGCTGAAAAAGCCGTTATGGAAGCTGCTCAGTCGCTGATGACTGCTGCTCAGGCCAATGCTCAGCAGGCTCAGCAACAAGCTAAGGCTCAGCAAAATTCAACCGATGCCTCCTCATCAAAAAAAGATGACGGTGTGGTTGATGCCGAGTTCGAAGAAGTAGACGACAGCAAGAAGAACAACTGATTTTAAGTTCTGACAATTAAAGAGGCGGGCGGCCGTGTGACCGTCTGCCTTTTGCGGTTTTAAGAGCTTGAATACAATTTTCGGAAGTTAAAAATGGCAGAAAAACGCGATTACTACGAAGTGCTGGGAGTATCGAAAGATGCTTCTGCAGACGAGATCAAGCGTGCTTTCAAGCGCCTGGCCATCAAATATCATCCTGACAGAAACAAGGCTCCCGATGCGGCAGCCAAATTTTCTGAGATCAATGAAGCCTATCAGGTGTTAAGCGATCCGGATAAACGTCAGGCTTACGATCAGTTCGGTTTCAACGGTGTTGACGGACAACAGGCAGGAGCAGGCGGAAATCCTTTTGGCGAAGGTTCTCCTTTTGGTGATATCTTCGGTGATGTGTTCAGTGATCTATTCGGTCAGAGCAGTCGTCAGCGCAGCGGTCCTAGAGAAGTTCCAGGACACGATATGCAGGTACGTATGACGCTTACGCTTGAAGAAGCGGTCAAGGGAACAACCAAGACCATCAAGCTTAAGACTTACGTAAAGTGTGATGATTGCGGAGGCACCGGTAGCAAGAGCCGTTCCCGTCCTTCCGTTTGTCCTCATTGCCACGGCACAGGACAGATCGTCACCATGCGCGGATTTATGCAATTGGCGCAAACCTGTCCGTATTGTCACGGTACCGGTGCAACGGTAAGTGATCCTTGTCCTAAGTGCCAGGGTACAGGACGCGTACAAAAATCCAAGACTTTGCAAGTTAAGATCCCTGCAGGCGTGGACACCGGAGATCGCATCAGACTCTCAGGTGAAGGCGAGGCCGGTTTGAACGGTGCACCTTCCGGCGATCTGTATGTAGTCTTTGCTGTCAAGCCTCACGACATATTCGTGCGCGAGGGTAACGATTTGCATTGTGAAGTTCCGGTGTCTTTTACTACTGCAGCCTTGGGAGGTCAGGTGGAAGTTCCTACCTTGGACGGCAGACTTAAGATCACAATAAGACCTGAAACGCAAACCGGTACAAAGATGAGGATCCCGGGCAAGGGAGTCAAATCATACAATTCAGACAGAGCAGGCAATCTCATCTGTCATATTGTGGTTGAAACTCCTGTAAAGCTTAATGCCGAGCAGAAAGATCTGCTTAAAAAGCTTGAGATCTCATTAAACGGCGGAGATATTTCCAAAAGTGATGATATAAGTCAGGGGAATTCTTCAGGAGCTCACTCTCCGAAATCCGCTGGGTTTATAAAGAGTATGAAGAAGTTCTTTGATGATCTTAAAAATTGATTGAGGCTTTATGAGGAACTGTGTACTTGTAAGCTTAATCACTTTTGAGTATATTTGACATATAGCGCAAGGACGTCTGATTTAGGTCGGACGTTCATTTTTTTTAACCTTTATCAGGGCGTAAAGCCCGCTCCTTAGAAAAAGATGCAGGGCATCTTGATGATGAAAATAGGGATAAGAGTATGGATCAGACTCCTATGACCCCGCGCGGCGAGAGGCTGTTGCGTGCGGAATTGCAAAGACTTAAGACTGTAGAAAGACCTCGCATC
>JALEXT010000093.1 GCA_022779845.1 Succinatimonas sp. | reverse complement strand
GACAACTGCCAGGAGTTGTATAAAAGCACGCCTATAAGCGACATGGACGAAAAAAACTTGGTTAAAAAAAGTTTTAAATTGTCCATAAGTCCGGAGGCTGCCAAGTCCACATCGTTGGCAAAGCGGAAGTTGATGGTACCGGTGTTGTTGCGATCATAAAAAGAGGTATCCATCTGCAAGAGCTTGTCAAAAAGCTTCATCTTCATGTCACGGCTGATGCGTCCGCCCACGAAACTGTTTACCACTGCGGCAATATAGATGAGGATCCCCTGTCCAAGAGCAAACCCTAAAATGATGAGCGGCACGGTATAGGCAAAATCCTTGTTTTGCTCAACCATTACCTTATCCATAAAAGGTCTTAAAAAAGATGCGACTACGGCATCCAAAGCCCCGATGGGGATGGTAAGCAACATGCCGATGACGGCCAAAAGCGCATATTTGCGCATAAAAGGCCAGAAACGACGATAACCGCGAATAAAGCTGGGGTTGGCAGCCTGGGTAACATCGCTTAATAAGATGGGATATTTTTTCTTACTTTCCATAAAGTTTTTGTGCTTTCTACCTACCAGACGGTGCACTTTAAAAAAGCCTTAAGGCTTTTCACCGCATTTTAAACAGCTAAAAAGCTGCCTTACTCCTTAAGGCGAGAATTTCTCAGGCGCCACTTAAGGACTTTCACAGTCTGTCTTAAAGACACGACGTTTAAAAAACTTGTAACCTAAACTTTATACGGAAGTATTACTTAGAACGGTATTTTGCCGAATATACCTTGTTCTCTGCCACTGCCAAAAGGTGCTTGCCGTAGGAGCTTTTGCCGTATTTTTGAGCAGCGTCCAAAAGCTGTTCCTTGGTTATCCAACCATAGTTGTAGGCTATTTCCTCAACTACCGACACCGGCAAACCCTGAGTTAATTCTATGGTTCTTACAAAATTGGCCGCTTCAAATAAAGACGGTATGGTACCCGTGTCAAGCCAGGCATATCCCCTGCCCAAGACCTGCACGTTAAGATCGCCTTTTTTTAAATACATCTCGTTTAAGGTGGTGATCTCAAGTTCGCCGCGATCTGACGGCTTTACCTGCTTGGCAAGTTCGACCACGCGGGTATCGTAAAAATAAATCCCGGTTACCGCATAATTGGATTTGGGGATCTTGGGCTTTTCTTCTATAGATACGGCATTGAACTTCTCATCAAATTCCACCACGCCGTAACGTTCGGGATCATCTACGTAGTAACCGAAAATTGTGGAGCGTCCCTGCTCTGCGTTGGCTACGGCCTCACGCAGCTGCTTGCCAAGTCCGTTGCCAAAAAAGATGTTGTCGCCCAATACCAAGGCGCAGGGTTCACCTGCGATGAAATCCTCACCTATGATAAAAGCCTGAGCAAGTCCGTCCGGTGAGGGCTGCTCGGCATAACTTAATTCAAGTCCCAAAGAACTGCCGTCACCCAAAAGTTTTTTGAAATTCGGTAAATCATGCGGAGTGGAGATGATCAGGATCTCTTTAATTCCTGCAAGCATCAGCGATGACAAAGGATAGTAGATCATGGGCTTGTCATATACGGGCAAAAGCTGTTTGCTCGTTACCTTGGTCAGAGGATAAAGACGCGTGCCGCTGCCGCCTGCGAGTATTATGCCCTTCATGATTTACTTCCTGTGAATTTGGAAAGAAAAGGGATCTTAAGTTTAAAGATCCTGCACTCTATACATTGTGCCTTGCTGCAATAAGTTCTGCGCCAGATAAAACGGCACATTTTTTTTAAATAAAGATGTTTACTAAGCCAATACCTAAGATCAAGCTGCTGCTTAATTCTCGGGGTATAAGGATCGGCGATGCGGTAGTGAACGCCTTCGTCATTGCTCAGTGAAGATACCAACCACCCGAAGAGATATTCAAATACGTGAGCCAAATCAAAATCGCGCTTTTGCCTGTCAGGAACTTCAAAATCTTCACAGTGCAAATTAAGATCTTTTAATTTCTGCGCAATTTCAGCACGCATCATAAACATGGTGCCGGCAACAAAATAAAAACTCTCCTGAGGATAAGGCGTTAAGTTTAAGCTTTTTAAAAGATCGCTTGCCTGTCTTAAAACAAAGCTGTTGAAATCACCGCGTTTTACCACTTTTTGGATCAAGCTGTAATTACCTGCCATCCCTAGGCTTGGATCCTGAGCAAAAGCATTAATACATTTAAAAAAATTATCCTTTGAACTTACTAATGACAGTAACAGCTCACGCCATCTTGAACCGCTTACATCCACAATTCCGTTGACAGTTGTAAGCGGCAAAACATTACGCTTTGAATGCAGTTTTAAAACAAAATCGTAATTGCTTAAATCGTAATGCGACAAAGCCTCAAGAAACGGTCCCACGTCAAAACCGCGGTTTAATACCGTCAACATCAAGACCTCGGGCTTAAAAGCTTTGATCTTATCTTCAAGCGCAGTATCATGCTTAACCAAAGTAACGCAAAGATCCCAGTGCGTACCCTGCAGATTTTCAAGACAGTTACGTAACTGAGACCACATTTCGTGGTAATAAAGATGCACGTGCACCAGAATACGTCCTTTAAAACAGGACGCATTCTCAATGACGACATCGCCTGAAGGCATCTTTAGATCCCAAACTTCAGTTATTAAAATTAGCCTTCACCTCAAGATCCAAATTTACGCGGGAGATCTTCATGCGCTCGGGCAAACGCGGTTCCATCTCTTTCCATATATCGCCTGCTTTAAGCTTTAAAAGAGGATGCACGAGATCAGGATCCAATTCGCACAAAGGACAAAGTACGAAAGGATAATCCTGGATGTCATGGCGCGGAAGTTTACATGGTTTGGTGGTAACGGTCTCTCCGTAAACTAAGATATCGACGTCCAAACGGCGTTTTACCCCGAAGTTGGTACCGTTATAGATCATAGGTTCTGATCCTGCGGCATCTTCTATGGCGGTGATGGCCTTAAAGAGATCATCAAGGCTCATTTCCACGTCACCGCCTACAACCATGTTGTAATACCCAGGCTCTGCTGCGCGCACTGCATTACTGGCCCATACCGAAGAAACCTGATAATTGGCTGTGAAGAGCTTTTCAAGCTCAGCTTTTGCAAAGCGCAAAGCATTCTCACGGTTTAAATTCGAACCTACGCCAAGATAAACTCTGA
>JALEXT010000088.1 GCA_022779845.1 Succinatimonas sp. | reverse complement strand
GTGGCGGAGCTCCCATCTCTATCATCAGACAATACATTGAAAACCAGAATACCCCCGATTAGGCGCCTTATATCCCCGGGCTGAAGCCCGGGGTTTTACGGCGCTTTTTTGATAAACAAGTCAAGTCCCGCGGCAAAGACTACGGTAACCGGCAATTGCAGAAGCTGAATGTGACGAAAACGCTTTTTAAGCAGCACAGCCTGAGCAAGCAACATTAAAGCATTCAGGGCAAAGGTAAGCTCACCTAGAGAAAAACTGCTGAATTTGGTGATCACAAAAGGGGCTGAAGATATGGGAGGTGAACCCAGCGTACTGCGAGTTATCAAAGCAATACCAGCTGACTGAATGATCACCCCGATCACGAAGATCAAATAACGCTTTGCAAGCGACATACCCGTTTCATCCTCTTTTTGATCCTCTCCGTATTAAAACGGAAAAACGGGTGCATTTTAGCAGAAATCCTGAGTTTTTCAGATATTAAGACTGCTGTGAATGGTTTTTAAAAGCTCTTCGTACTGCTTAAGACACTGTTCGTGTCTTGAAGTAATGAAATTCAAGCCCTGAGGTCTTAACTTAATATAATCACTGCGTGTTGAAGAAACGATGCGGGCTGCCGATTCAAGTTGCGCTGCCAATGTTTTGATCCCGTACGCTCCCAAAGATCCTGCAGAATTCTTTAAAGAGCACATCAGCATGGCATAACGCTTCCAATCGGCAGAAGCATAAGCCTGAGCTATCTTGATACGGCGATCATCCGAGACATGACAGAAAAGTTCACAGCTTTGCAGATAACGCGTCATATCATGATTAAATCCGGCTAAAGCTGCGTCTATATCCAAAATTTCAGTGCTCTTTTCCTGAACCTGCGGGGCTTTGGCAGCTTTTTGCAAGGTAGCACCGTTCATCACTTCTACTCCGCCGCCGCGTTTTAATGACATGTCGACGGGGATCACTTCCTGACTTTGCTCAAGAGAATTCGAGCTGCTACCTGAGGCAAGATCTATTCCCGCTCCCTGATTGATGATCTCACCAAGCTTCACGGCTGCCTGCTCCTGCGGTTTTAATTTCGGCAAAGGAGGTAATTGCAAAGAGCCCATGATCATATGAGAGCGTACTTTTTGCGGTACCGAGGCTGTAATGGTAGAACCTTTTCCCAAGCTAGTCTGAACATCAATAAAGCCGCCCATAAGTTTTAAGAAACTGCGGCAAATGGCCAATTCGAACCCCGGCAAGGAACGTCCTTCTTCCAGCATGCGCCGCGGCAGATCCCGGAAGATCCTCGTACGCAGTCCCTCTTCAATACCGCTTCCGGTATCGCTTACCGTTATTCTCAGCATGACCGTTTCACTGTCTTTGCTAAGATCACCGGTAACCTTGAAACCTACTGCTCCCTGTGCGGTATAACGTACGGCATTATCCAAAAGATGCTCTATGATCTCCGAGACGCACTGCTCATCTCCGTACACTACTCTGGGCAACCCGGGATCCGTCTCCAAAGTAAAATTCAATCCTTTTTTGGCGGCTTTTCGCTGCACCATGCGCGCCTGTCTTTCAAGCATGGCTTTAAGATCGTATTCATGCTCGTTTAAGTTGAAGAAGCCTTTTTCTATACCGCTTAAATCGACTATGCTCTTTAAAGTATGCTGCAAACCCTTGGCGTTGTCTTCAAAAGACTGATGCAAGGTTTCAAGCATTTGCGGATCATGTCCGTACTGCTTTAGCTTTTGCTCGCTTTTTATGATCTCGTCAATACGCGGAGCCGTATGTCTGGCCACCGCGGTAGCCGCACGCCTTCTTATTTCCGATGCAACCTTGACAAAGCGCTGTCTGCCCAAAATCATGAGTTCGTGACAAAGGCTTAAGCCCAAATAATGCATGATCACGAAAGACAAAGCCATCAGGATCAGCATCAGGGCCACCGCACAATAACGAACCTTTATAAAAGGAGAGGAAAAGAGATCTTCTTCAAAAAAGCCTCTTATATAAAAAGGAGTATTGGGGATCTCTGCAACATAGAAGATCAGCCCTTCATGTTCGTCTTCGTCATACTCTTGCAGGACAACTCTTTTACTCTTTAACTGGGTCTGCAGTGCCGGCAAAATACCTGCAAAATTCTCCGCCAAAAAAATTTCCTGCTTTTTTTCACTTACGGTATTTGACGAAATTACCATTTGATCAAATACAACCTGAGCGATGCCCTTGTTTCTTACAATGGCAGGCTTGTTGAGGCGTAACGCTTCCTCGCTGAACAAGGCATAAAACACGCAACTTATTCTGCCGTCTCTGCTCACGGGCTCGGTAAGCATAAAGCCTAGCCCCGGGCGGTAGACACTTCCACTTATACCGGCAAAAGCCTTTTTTATTTCAGGCTCCAACAGAGGATCAAGCGGACTTCCTGCCAAAGTCTTACCGTCAAAATTCACGGCTCCCGTACGGGCAAGACCATGCGATCCTTTTAGTACGTTTTGTATGGATCGCGGTGAAAAAGCATCAACTGCAAAAGCGGCCGCGTGCAGAAAAATCCGCTCATTTTCAAAAATACGCGCAACGTTTCTGCCCGCACTTTCTACTTCAAGCTGCAATTCCTGCTTTAAAACGTTTACGGTAAGATGTCTTTCCTGATGCACCATAAACAGCATGGTGGTCAAAGTAAGCAACAACATCAGAAACACGGCTGTCAGCGTCTTTGCATGAAAGGCAAGTCTTGCGCTTTGCTGTTTTTTTCTGTAGCCGTCTGAGGATGCTCCCGCATCAAACAGCGCATTGAGATCGTCGCCGTCTCGGGACTCCTTAATGTCTTCCATGCACCGTCTCCACTCCGTCCACCAAATAATTCATGCCCGCAAGCATAACAGGATCATCCCACCTGTCATCATCGGCACTGTGAATTATCCCGTTCGCATCGGTTAACGAAGGCGGAAAGATCTTAATCTTTCCTTCCGTCAATTCTTTTTTTACCTTTTCAACTCGGTCTCTTACGCTCTTAGGCACTCTTGATGAAAATCCCGCCAGATCTACTGCTCCGCTGTCTATTCCCGCCCATTGCGGAGGTACATAAGCGTGATCATCCATAAACCTTAACAACAGACGATAATAGTTTTCCCAATCACACACTACCGAAGTCAGCGCCCGGTTTGAATATCCTGACAAAGGCATGCTCATACCGATAAAATTGATCTTAAGGCGTTCGGCGGCTCTGGGAACATATTCCTCCAGCTGATGGTAGGCAATCACATCGACGCCGGCACTTTTAAGCTCGGAAACGGCCTGCTCTTCCTCACGTTCGTCAGACCATGATCCCGTCCACTTAAGCAGGATCTTGATCTTAGGATGCACCCTTTGCGCTCCCAAGGCAAACGCATTGATCCCCCTTACAATTTCAGG
>JALEXT010000082.1 GCA_022779845.1 Succinatimonas sp. | reverse complement strand
AGATGCCTTCCTGGGTTAACGAAGCCGTGCGCCAATATCAAAAGCGTTTTCCCCGCGAAATGCAATTGCAATTTAAGGAAATCGCCCCGGTAAAGCGTACGGGCAAGGGCTCTGAAGAGCATGCCAAAGAGCTTGAGGCCGAAATGATCAAAGCGGCACTGCCCAAAAAAAGATATATAGTCGCTTTGGATGAGCGCGGCAGACAGTACGACTCCGTGCAACTTTCAGAACGCGTGGGTATATGGCAGAACTTAGGATGTGATGTAACCTTGATAGTAGGCGGCCCCAACGGACTTACCGACGAGTTGAGAAATATGGCCTCAGAACTTTGGTCTTTATCAAAACTTACGCTGCCGCATCCTCTGGTCAGAGTGTTTTTAGCCGAGACTTTGTACCGCTCGTGGAGCATACTTGCAAAATTGCCCTATCACCGTGCTTAAACCTCGTTAAAACTTGAAGAAATTTTGTAAAATAAGCGGCATATTTTTCATATTCACTCTGCAAACGCCTTCTGTAATCACGTGTCACTGTTCAAACCGGAAGTAAACTTCAATGGAAAGAATCAAAAGCGCAAGCTTTTTGATTCCAAAACCCGCAGAAAAAAGCGCAACAGCGCCGATGCAGGACAGGAAAAACGCGATCTTGAAAAAGAAAAAAGGCTGTTTCAAAACCGCGTGGTGATCTGCATTGGCATATGCATGATCATGATCGCCATCTTGTTTTCAAACCTTTACTATCTGCAGGTACTCTCTTATCGCGACTATCAGACCAGATCCAACGAAAACCGTCTTAAGATAGTGCCGGTGGTGCCGCCGCGCGGGATCATCTACGATAGAAATCACGTGGTTTTGGCAGACAACCGCCCCGTCTACCATCTGGTACTCTACCCCTCCCGCGATATCAATACCCGTCAGGAGATCATAAGTTTAAACAAACTGCTCTCACTTGATTTAAGCGAACGTGAACTCGATGCTCTCGAGCGCGAATCGCGTACCCGCAAGAAATTCTCGGGCATAGAAATTGCCGACATGCTGACGGAAAAACAAATTGCCACTTTCTCCGTCTCAAGTTACAAATTTCCTAATGTTCAGGTCGAAGCCTCGTTAAAGCGCTACTACCCTTTTGCCGAGATCGCCACCCACGCCGTAGGTTACGTATCGCGCATCAATCAAAAAGACATTGAACAGTTAACCGAGCAGGGGATCATCGACAATTACGCAGGATCAAGCGAGATTGGCAAACTGGGCATAGAAAAATATTACGAGAAAGAATTGCACGGCAAGACCGGTTCCCGCGAAGTCGAAGTCAACAGCCACGGTCAGGTGATCCGTACCTTAAAAGACAATCCACCCAAACCAGGTAACGACATTACGATTTCTCTTGATATCAGACTGCAATACTATCTGCAGGAAATCATGGGGTCAACACGCGGAGCCATAGTGGCCATAGAGCCGCAAAGCGGCGAAATCCTGGCGATGTATTCAAACCCTTCTTACGATCCCAATCTCTTCGTAAGAGGCATACGCTCGCGCGATTATCAAAAACTTTTAAATAACCCCGGCAAACCTTTGATAAATCGCGTAACCCAAGGCGGATATGCTCCTGCATCCACTGCCAAACCGCTGATGTGCGTCATGGGTCTGAACGAAGGACTGATCACGCCCACGGGATCTTTTTTCGGTGCGCCTTATTTCAAACTTCCGGGATCTGCCCATCAATTTCGCGACTGGCGTCCCTGGGGTCACGGCTGGCTTGATCTCTACCGCGCCCTTGAGATCTCGGCCGATACCTACTTTTACGATTTGGCCTACCGTGCCGGCATCAACCGTATTCACAACTATCTTGACATGTTCGGATTCGGCAAACGCACCGGCATAGATTTAAACGAAGAATCCACGGGAGTTAACCCTTCGCGCGAATGGAAACGCTCCCGCTTCCGCCAGAACTGGCAATTGGGCGATACCGTGCCCATAGGCATAGGTCAGGGATATTGGACTACGACGCTTATGCAACTTGCCAAGGCCCATACCACTCTTGCAAACCGCGGCAACGTGAAAACACCCCACCTTATGAAGGAGATCAGCGATCCTTCGTCAAAAGAGGCAAAGCCGCAGTATTTTACTGATCCGGCCGATCCTGCATATCTTGAGCTGCACGACAAGAAATCCTGGGACGTATGCCGCACCGGTATGTATCTGGTGGTAAACGGTCCTGAGGGTACGGGACGCCGTGCCTTTGAAGGAGCAAAGTACAAAGCTGCCGGTAAATCCGGAACTGCTCAGGTCGTGGCTATCAAACAGGGTGAAAAATACGATGCCTCGCGCCTTAAAGCTGAGCATCGCGACAATGCTCTTTTTGTAGCCTACGCTCCGTTCTTAAAACCGCGAATTCTGGTTGCCATCATTCTTGAAAACGCCGGCGGCGGTTCGCGTATGGCCGCACCTTTGGCCCGTCAGGTTATCGATCAGTACCTTCTGGAACTCTACCCGGGCGGCTATATGGGAGAGAAGGAGCCGCAATATATAAAATTCGGCATTGCAGGAACCGTAGGAGTACAGTGATGGATCAGAGTTTGGATCGTCTCAATCATACTCAGGCTGACAGAAGATCTTTTTTCTACCGTTGCCATATCGATGCTCCCCTTTTATGCGGACTCATAGCCCTCATGCTGCTCTCGCTTTTTGTATTGTGGTCGGCATCGGGGCAAGATCCCGACATGCTGATGCGAAAATGTCTGCACACGGCTGCAGCCGTGGTGACCATGATCACCATAGCCCAGATCCCGCCTAAATATTTCATCAAAGTCTCGGTATACGCCTACGTCATAGGTATTGTCCTTTTAGTCATGGTAGAGCTCTTCGGAGATATTTCCAAAGGTGCGCAGCGCTGGCTTAATTTAGGCTTCATCCGCGTACAGCCTTCGGAAATTTTCAAAGTGGTGATGCCTTTGACAGTTGCCGCTTTTCTCTCCCGCGCCCCCCTGCCTCCGCGTACTTTAAATACGATATTAGCCTTTGCCATCTTGGGGGCTCCTACTGCCTTAATCCTCATGCAGCCTGATCTGGGAACGGCAGGCTTGGTCGCGGTATCCGGATTTATCGCCATCTTTATCGCAGGTCTTTCCTGGTGGTGGATCATCCTCGGGATGATCCTTGCTGCCGCAGCATTGCCGGTAATGTGGAATTTCGTACTTCACGACTACCAAAAACAGCGAGTGCTCACGCTTTTGGATCCCAGCTCCGATCCTTTGGGGGCCGGCTATCACATCATTCAGTCAAAAATTGCCATAGGCTCAGGCGGTATTTACGGCAAAGGCTTTTTGCAGGGCAGTCAGTCACAACTGGATTTTCTGCCGGAGCCGCATACCGATTTCATCTTCGCTGTACTTTCTGAGGAAACGGGGTTAATAGGATTTACCTTACTCATGGGACTTTATGCCGTAATTTTATGGCGCTGCATCGTGATCACGCTGCACTCGGGGGAAAATTTCAACCGTATTTTGACCGGAGCTTTTACCTTTACCTTCATGTTCTATATCTTTGTAAACATAGGTATGGTCTCGGGCATTCTGCCTGTAGTGGGCGTACCCTTACCTTTCGTAAGTTACGGAGGCACGGCCATGATCACGCTCTCAATCAGCTTCGGGATCATCATGTCGTTGCATACCCACAAAAAAGTCAAAATTTTTGACGATAAAAGGAACTGACTTTGAAAAAAATCCTTAAACAGATGTCTTCGGTACTTACCGGTGCCCTGCTGTGCATGAACGCAGTTGCAGCCGTTCCCAGTCTTGAAACGGTCTCAAAAAAAACCGGAGTAAGCATTGACGCCTTGCAATACGCTATATCCCAAGCTCAGTATCAGCAAAAGATCATCGATGCCATTACCCGTCCTTCAGAAGCAAAACCCTGGTGGCAATACCGTAAGATCTTCATAACCGACGATCGTATAAAAAAAGGCGTCGAGTTCTATCTTGCACACGAGCAGGATCTGCAGCGTGCCGAAAAAATTTACGGAGTCCCGCCTGAAATTGTCTGCGCCATCATCGGGGTTGAAACTTTTTACGGACGCAATATGGGCAACTGGAAAGTACTCGATGCACTCTATACTCTGGGCTTTGGTTACGAAAAACGTGCTGCCTACTTTTCAACTGAATTCGGGAATTTCGTCAAACTGTGCCTTAAGGAAGGCTGGGATCTTACCGCCGTCAAAGGCTCGTACGCAGGAGCCATGGGTATGGGACAGTTCATGCCCTCATCCTATCTTGATTATGCAGTGGATTTTGACCGCTCAGGACATGAGGATCTCTTTTATTCGCCTAAAGATGCCATAGGCTCGGTCGCCAATTATTTCAAAGGTCACGGTTGGGTCAGAGGACACGGGATCTGCTACGGAGTACATCTGCAAAACGCCAACGTTCAGGCTCTGTTGCAAAAAGGCTGGGATCTTAAGGCAAAAGATCTCTACGCTCAGGGAGCTACCACCAAAGTACGCATTCCTGATGAGGAAAACATCCGCCTCTATACCTACGAACTTGAAGACGGCTCAGTAAGTGCTCTTGCTGCCTTGGTTAATTTCAAGGCTATCACCCGCTACAATACCAGTCCTTTGTATGCCCGCGCGGTATTCGAGCTTTCAGAATACATTCGCCTAGGCTATGTGAAAGCAAAAGCCCGCATGGGAATAGTGATAAACCCGGAAGGCAGGAGACCTTAAATCATGAAGCACCGTTTTTCAGCTCTTTTATCCTGTACCGTGGTAGCTGTGCTTATGCTCAATGCCTGCTCGTCCTCATCAGGCTCGGTAACCCGCGTCGGTGCCTCGGGATCTTACGGTACCGGCCCAGGGCACACCCGTCCCATGCCGCAAAGCGGTAAAGTCGACTTAAGCGGAGTCAAATCGGTTCCCATTCGCTACGAACGCACCGACGGCCGCGGCTGCAACCGCAATTACACCGTACTAGGAAAAAATTACGAAGTATGGAACGGTATGGATTCCTACATCGAAGAAGGAACAGCCTCTTGGTACGGCCCCACTTTCAACGGTAATAAAACTTCGATGGGAGAAATCTACAACCAAAAGGGTATAAGCGCAGCTCATAAAAATGTGCCCTTGCCTTCATACCTTAAAGTTACCAACTTAAAAAACGGTAAAAAACTGGTGGTAAGGGTAAACGATCGCGGACCGTTCGTAGGCGATCGCATTTTGGATCTGTCAGAAGGGGCTGCCCGTTACCTGGGAGTCATAGGCCCGGGTACTGCCAAGGTAAGACTTGAATACCTCAACATCGCCCGCGACGGCAGTGTTAAAAACGCCGAGGGCTCTCCTGGATCTACTGCCACATCAGAATACCAAGGACCGCTTAAGTCGAATTCAGATACGCCGGTATCAAGCTCCGATAATTTCCAAACCGAAGGAGGCTTTACCGGCAAATCAGGATGGGTTAACCCCGACGGTTGGATAAGCTTTGACAATGCCCCAGTAAACCGCGCTCCCAAAGTTTCAACAACCAATACTGCGGTAAACTATAATCAGGCAGGAAATTCAGCTTCTGCCAAGGGATATTACGTGCAGATGGCGGCCACTTCCGATCCTTCAAAGGCTCAGGAGATCTGCTCGATGATGGCCAAACGCCTGAACACCGGCGTTAAGGTGCAGACTGTCAACGGAGTAAGCCGAGTATTGGCAGGACCTTTTACCAGCGAAGCCCAGGCCCGCAGCATGGCTGAAAAAGCCCGTGCGCAGGGGGCTTCGGACAGTTTTATTAAAAAGTTTTAGTACAGGATCAATATTTCAATGCATCAGAGCAAATTGTTAAACCTAAGTGTCACCGCAGCGGCCCTGGCTCTTTTTATAGCAGGTAACGCTTTGGCAGACGAAGCCATTCCCGATCCTTTTTCTGCCATGCGCTCAGGCTCCGCCGCTCCTGCTCAAAATCAGCAACAACCTCAGGGAACAGCTCAGACACCGGTTCCCATGGTGATCCCGGAGGCTCCTACCTTCGATGCGCAATCTTGGGTATTGCTTGACTATTACTCAGGGCGCGTGATCACCGAGCATAACAAAGACGAAAAGATCTGGCCGGCCTCGTTGACCAAGATGATGACCGCTTATGTCATCGGCATGGAGCTTAAGGCAGGCCGCCTCAAGATGGAAGACGACGTCACCATTCCTGAAAATGCCTGGGCCAAAAACTACTCAGACTCCTCAAAAATGTTTATTGAGGTGGGCAAAACCATTAAAGTGGGCGATCTGTTACGCGGCATCATCATTCAGTCTGGTAACGACGCCTGCGTTGCCATGGCCGTACATCTTGCCGGTACCGAAGAAGGCTTTGTGAGCGTGATGAACAGCTACGCCCAGCGTCTGGGACTGCGTAATACTCACTTTGCCAACGTGCACGGACTTTTTGACGAGCAAAATTACTCCACAGCCTATGATATGGCTTTGTTAGGACGCGCCGTGATCCGTGATCTGCCCGGAGAATATCCCATTTACAGCCAAAAAGAGTTCTCCTTTAACGGGATCAGACAGTACAACCGCAACCGTCTTCTGTGGGATAAAGGCTTGAACGTGGACGGGATCAAGACCGGCCACCTCTCACAGGTAGGTTACAATCTCGTAACCTCAGCTGTTAAGGATAATATGCGTCTGGTTGCCGCCGTGATCGGTGCCAAGAGTGAAAAAATGCGTGCTGCCGACAACCGCGCGCTGTTGCTTTACGGATTCAACTATTTCCAGATCTACTCCCCCTTCCAAGGAGGCAAAGCGCTGTTGCGCCGTCAGGTACGCATGGGTAACAAAAACGAGGTACAACTCGGGTTAAAACAGGATCTCAGTTTGGTGATCCCCCGCGGCAGTCAAAACCGCATGAACGTAGGCTACAAACTCAAAGCCTCGCAATTTGTCGCTCCGATTAAAGCAGGAGATGAACTGGGCACTGTTGAAGTAAAACTTGATGACAAACTCTTAAGCACTGCTCCTTTGGTGGCTCTTGAAGACGTGGGAGAAGGCGGTTTCTTCTCACGCATGGTAGATCGCGCCATGATGTTCTTTACCGGATCCGGCAGTGATGCAAATGAGAATGAAAACAAATAAGGATTTTTTATGCAGATTCTAAACGGCAATCCTGAGGAGATCCGCAAACTCCTCAAATACCCAGCAACGGTTGATTTTCGCGTGATCGTAGACAGCGGTGTTGCCGATGCCCTGGATCAGGTAAAAAAATTGTGCGATGCAATAGAGCCCGGGCATGTCATGGCCTTAAAAGGTCTGCCCCGCCCCAGCCGTACCGGACGTTATCTTTCCTTTACCCTGCCGGTTAAAGTGAGCTCATACGAAAATCTGCACCGTATTTACAATGAAGTCGGTGCACTTTCCTGCGTAAAACACATACTCTGAAAAAAGGTCAGAAATGAAAACGGACGGCGATCAGCGTTCCTTTAACTTGCAACTTACGCATTTTGTAAGGATCTTTATCTATCTTTGCTGCTTGGGATCGCTGATCTTCGGGGTGTTTCTCCTGCTGGCGGTTTTTCGCATCTCATCAAGCGCGTTCTGGTGTCATGACAACGTTAACGAAGTTCCCTATCATAAGGTAGGATTGCTTCTCGGAACTTCGCCGCAACAGGCTCCCGGAATACCGAACGCATATTTCACCGCTCGCATCGAAGCTGCCGCTGAACTCTACCGTCACAAAAAAATAGACTTCATTTTGGCATCAGGTGACAATCGTGCCATGTCTTACAATGAACCTCGCGAAATGCGTCGGGCACTGGTCAAAGCAGGAGTTCCCAAAGAACGTATCATTTTGGATTTTGCCGGGATCAGAACTTTAGACAGCGTTCTGCGGGCCAAAAGCGTATTCATGTTGCAGGATTTCACCGTGATCTCACAGGGCTTTCACAATGAAAGAGCCATTTTTATTGCTCAAAATGCGGGGATCAAAGCCGACGGATTCAATGCCATTGAACCTGGGACCGACTTTTCTTATTTAAAAGTCAGAGCACGCGAGTTCTTTGCCAGAATAAAATGCGTGCTCGACATTTATTTTCTTGAAACAGGTCCTCATTTTTACGGACCGCGCATCAACATAGGTGATAATGCCCTGCCGGTTGAACCGTCAAACAAGCCGCGTCGTCCTACCTCCAAGCCCAAACTTATAAGCGACAACGCCAAGACTTTAAAAGAACTGGCTCTTGCCGAAGAACAGCATCAGCGGGAACTTGAAGCACTTGCCCGTGCTCAGGAAGAAGCCGCCAGACTTAAGGAGCAACAAAATCAAAATATCTTTAATTCTCAGGAAGATTTGCCACCTGATGACACGGGTATGGCACAATCCGAGAGTTTAAGCGAAGATGCGCAGGAACAGGCACAGCGCGAAGCCGAATCCACGGCAGCAGACAGCCTGCGGGATATAGACAGAGTTCAAAAAACTTCACCTAAAAAAGAACATCGCACCTTCGGCGATCCTTGGGATTAAGCGGAGTTCTTTGAAAATATGCTGCCCTGTAGAAAAAAAGGCAACATTTTGAAAAGACGAGGCAAACGGCAGATTTTAATCCGACATGCGGATTAAAACTTAAGTTTTCTATCCGTAAACGGATAGAAGAACGGATTGATTGGCAAACTGCCATGATTTTATACTACAACGTAACCAAAAAAAAACAGCAGCCCCCCCTGATATATCAAGGTTTGTAGCGTATTCTGCTCCTAAAGTCAGACTTTCTAAAGCACACTGTCCACATCGTAATTGGTGATCACCAGCTCCTTGATATCACCGCGTCCTGCTCCGTCGGAGTTGATAAAACGTTTGGCATTTAAAGTGGTGATATTAAATTTTTTATACAACTCAAAGCAAATGGGAGCCGTAGAATTTGATTGCATAAAACGAATGCCGCGCTTATCAAGCTCGGTACAGAAAAGAGCCAAAGTCCTTTGCGCGCTGTCATTCCAAACCTGGGACTGATACGAGGTAAAGGATGAGGTTTTGCTTAAAGGTGCATAGGGAGGATCAAGGTATACAAAGGCGTCGTCAGGAATGTCTTTAAAAAGCTCCACATAGGAGCAGCAACGGATCTCGGTATCGTTTTGCTTTAAATAATTATGTACTGCAAGCAAACTCTCTTCATTGCAGATCTTGGGCTCAAAAGTAAATTTACCCATCGGAGTATTGAAATAATTCTTGGCACTGACACGATAGAGACCGTTAAAACAGGTCTTTAAAAGGTAGATGAGTCTTGCCGCGTGCTCTACGTCAGAACGTTTTGAAAAATCTTTTTCCTTATCCCACGATCTGATCGCCATATAGTTTTCTTTATCAAACTTAAAAGTTTTCAAAAGCTCTATAAGCTCGTAAGGTTTGTCTTTTAACACTCGGTATGCGGCCATCAGCTCAGGATTGCTGTCGTTTATCAGTGCACGCTTGAACTTGAGCGCAAAAAACATGGCCCCGCCGCCTACGAAAGGCTCGACATAAGTTGAAATATCTCTCGGAACATAGCGCATCAACTTAGGCAGGCTGCGGCGTTTGCCTCCCACCCATTTGATAAAAGGTTTTACAGCGTGCAAAGGATCCAACTCTTGCATAAAAATACCCTGTAGGCTGAGAAGATTTAAAATAATTTTAAAGTAGAAATGTCCATACAACAACGGCTCCATAAAGGAGCCGTTGTAATACGTCAAAAGACTAGATCACTTAGCGATCACGTTAAGTTTGATCTCGGTCTTAACGTCAGCATGGAGCTGAATGGCGATGGTGTACTCACCCAAAGAGCGGATCACACCCTCAGGCAGACGAACTTCGCTCTTGTGGATCTCAACACCGGCGGCACAAACAGCCTCGGCAATGTCGCGAGTACCGACTGAACCGAACAGTTTGCCCTCATCACCTGCCAAAGCAGAAATGGTGAAAGAGCCGATCTCTTCAAGCTTAGCGGCACGATCCTGAGCAGCTTTAAGCTCAGCGGCGATCTTAGCCTCAAGCTCAGCACGCTCTGCCTCAAACTTCTCGAGGTTAGCAGGAGTTGCAAGTACGGCTTTCTTGTTGGGCAACAGATAGTTACGAGCAAAACCGTTGCGAACCTTGACCTTATCGCCCAGACCGCCTAAACGGCCGATCTTATCTAACAGAATAACTTCCATCTTCGACTCCTAATTAACGGCCCTGCAGATCAGTGTAAGGCAGAAGAGCCAGATAACGGGCACGCTTGATAGCGGTGGCCAGCTGGCGCTGATACTTAGCGCTGGTGCCGGTGATGCGGCTGGGAACGATCTTACCTGATTCGGTAACGTAGTTCTTTAAAAGAGCAACGTCTTTGTAATCGATCTCGGTGATGCCTTCAGCTGCGAAACGGTTGAACTTACGACGGTGAAAATAACGAGCCATGATATACCCCTATTATTCAGCAGCTTCTTCATCAGAAGCGTTATCAGCTGCAGGAGCAGCAGTCTCGGTGTCGGCTTTACGACCGGCATCGTCGTGAGGACGGCGCTCTTCGCGGGTCTTCATCATAGGAGACTCCTCGGTCACTTCGCAGTTGGTGCGGAGGATGAGGTTACGGATCACAGCATCATTGAAGCGGAAGTTGTTCTCGATGTTGCTGATGGTCTGCTCGGAAGCGAGGCAGTTGATCAGAACATAGTGAGCCTTGTGCAGCTTCTGGATGGGATAAGCCAACTGGCGACGGCCCCAATTTTCAAGACGGGTGATTTTGCCGCCGTCTTTCTCGATCTCGCCCTTATAGCGCTCGATCATGCCCGGAACCTGATCGCTCTGATCAGGATGAACCAGGAATACGATTTCGTAGTTACGCATTTAACATGCTCCTTACGGTAAAAATCTGACAGTGCAGTCATACTGTCAGACAAGGATGCAAACACAGTTTTCTGTGTGACTGAACGGGCTGTATTATACAGCCTTAAGCGCATATATCAAGGCTTTTTCACACTTTTGCAACGATGCGGAGCAGTCCTTAAAATTTAAACCTTAAAATTTAAATCAGGCGTTGTCTCACCGTCTCGAACAAAGTGATCCCGGCTGCTACCGACACATTCAAAGATTCAACATTCTCATTCATGGGAATACGCACTATGGCATCGCACTTTTCACGGGTCAGACGACGCATACCGCTTTCCTCAGATCCCATGATCACGGCAACGGCGGGAGCAAACTTATGATCGTAAATGATTTCAGATCCTTCTCCTGCCAATCCCACGGTTTCGATGGCATGATCGCGCATAAAATCCAAAACTCGGGCCAAATTGGTCACTGCTGCAAAGGGAACGGCTTCAGCGGCGCCGTCTGCCGTTTTGCGTGCAACCGGAGTTAAAGAAGCCGAACGATCACGCGGCACGATCACCGCATCGGCTCCTGCGGCCCAGGCAGAACGCATGCATGCTCCCAAATTGCGAGGATCGGTTACACCGTCCAAAACAAGATAAAGCTGAGGCTTGCCTTCTTTTGAAACTATGAGATCTTCAAGATCATGCTCATTTAAAGGAGGAGTGGCCAGCATTTCTATGACTACCCCCTGATGGACACCGCCTTCGGTCTTTTCATCAAGAAAATGACTTAACGCGTATTGAACTTTAACTCCGGCTTTCTCAAGTCTTGCAACTATATCGCTGACCCGACGATCTTCATCACGTCCCTTGGCTATCCATGCTGAGGTGATCTTTTCAGCAGAAGTATCCAAAGCGGAAAATACGGCATTTACACCGTAAACCAATTCACGATTGTTATTTTTTTTATGCATGCGCATGAATACGATCCTTTTTTGAATATTTCCTCCCCGCCAAGGGGGAGGAGGTTAAAACGGAAATTAAGGAAGGATCCCCTGTCAGGGGATTTTATTTTCACAAAATGCAAGTTGCATCAAATTACGTAAAATCAACGCTGTTTGCGTCCCTTGCGACGCGGAAATTCATCCTTCTTTGCCTCTGCGTCGCGACGTCCTTTGCGAGACGGCATTCCGAAAGGATCGGCAAAATGCATCATGGAAGAGAGTTCGTTTCCCCACCCTCCCTGAATTTTCTCACGCTTTACATTGTCCTCATCTGTTGCTTCCTGAGGTGTTGCAATGTCGGATAAACGTTTGAACAGCTGCTCTTTATCCACAGGCTTGCTGTTTTGCTGTACCTTTTCGCGTTCTTTTAAAATGCGATCACGACTCTTGCGGTATTTGGCTACCGAGCCTAGGCCGGTGGGCATAAGATCGACTTTGTGCTCCTTGGCATCCACCGCGGCAATCACCACTTTGATGGGATCTCCTATGCGGTACACCTTACCGCGATCCGAAATCAGCGATTCGGTACGCTGATCAAAGTTCATGTACCCGGGGAAATTGCCTATATAGATAAGACCGTCAACCAGGAATTTATCAAGATGGACGAACACCCCGAAACGAGTACATCCGGTAATGGTCCCTTCCACGGTCTCGCCTATGAATTTTTCAAGATAAACGCAAGCAAGTTCAAAATCTACCTGACGCTCGGCTTCGTCTGCCGCGACCTCACGATCGGTACATTTGGTTCCGAGTACGGCAAGCTCTGCTTTGGTATAAGCTCTGGCTCCGATGCGTCCCCACTGTCCCTTATGCTCTTTTTCCAAAAGATGCTTGATCACGCGGTGCAACTGCAGATCGGCATAACGACGTATGGGAGAAGTAAAATGTGCGTATTTATCAAGAGCAAGACCGAAATGTCCGATATTTTCAGGACTGTATTCAGCCTTGGACATGCTGCGCAGCACCAACTCTCCCAAAACTTTTCCGTCCTTGCGCTTTTCAATGGCATCGGCAAGTTTGGCAAAATCCCGAGGCTTGGGATCATCTCCTCCGGTAAGTGACAACCCGAAGCGGGCCAACTGCGGCAACAAAGCGGCAAGTTTTTTCTCCGAAGGTTTGGCATGTACTCGATAAAGCGTCTGGGATCGGCGCTCGGCTACGAAAGAAGCTGCCGCCACATTGGCTGCAATCATGCACTCCTCAATGAGCTTATGCGCGTCATTGCGCTCCAAAGGCTCCACCCCCACTATCTCCATATTTTCATTGAAGACAAAGTGCTGCTCGGTACTTTCGATAGCCAAACCGCCGCGACGACGACGATCCTTAACAAAAGCCTTGTAAAGAGCATAAAGCTCTTTTACGTTGCCTATGCAGGGCTCGTGTTCCTGGTATTTTGCTCGTCCCTCGGAGATCATCATCCAAGCTTCGGTATAGGTAAGTCTTGCATGCGAACGCATCACCGCAGGATAAAAACGGTAATCCTCAAGCTTGCCGTCCTGATCGATGTTCATTTCGGCACACATGCACAGTCTGTCCACATCAGGATTTAACGAGCAGATCCCGTTTGACAGCTTCTCAGGCAGCATCGGGATCACATAATTGGGGAAATAACAACTGTTACAGCGATTAAGAGCTTCTTTGTCCAAAACGGTGCCGGGACGTACGTAGTAAGAAACATCGGCAATGGCTACGTAAAGCTTCCATCCCTTACCCTGCCTGCAACAATAGACGGCATCGTCAAAATCGCGGGCATCCTCACCGTCAATGGTCATCAACGGCAGTTCACGCAGATCTTCCCGACCTTTAAAGTCATCGGGGCTTACGCTTTCAGGCACACGGCTTAAAGCCTTAGGCATATTGTCAGGCCATGCCGAAGGTATGTCGTGCATCAGCACCGCCATCACAATTATGCTGTTGAGATCTCCTAAATCCCGTACCACTTCGCGCGTCTTTACGAAACATTTGCCGGCACGACGGGAGACGATCTCGGCGATCACGACATCACCTGATTTGGCTTCTCCCAGATCCTGTACGGTCTCAAATTCAAATGCCTGCTTTTCAAGGCAAGGTTCTTCAGGCATAACCGCCGCTACTTTACCCTGACGGTTTAACAGCATGACTCTGCCTAAAACACATACACGTTTTTTTATAAGCTGTTTTACATAGGCAACGTTTCCGACCGCTTCAAAGGATATTTCATCCCCAGGCAGGATCACTATGGAACTTTTTACGCGCAGTTCATCGCCGTTTTGATCGCAAACGCGGTTCACGTAACGCCGGCTGCGCTCTTCGTTTAAGATATCCGATTCTTCACGGGCAAGTACTTTGCCGCTGCCTTCTGAGATCTGGCTAGGATGAGCATAAATTTCATAACCTGACAGTTGCCGTAACATGCCGGCTTCTGTAAGTTCTTTTAGCGTGTCGTCATAAAGCTTTTTATCTATCTTGGCAGTGTCTGCATATCCTTCTTTTCCAAGCAGTCCCGACACCAGCCCAAGTCCTGCTATTGAACTGAAATCAGGATGATAACGCACGCACACGTTAAACAGCGCTTTTTTTAAATTCTTGGCAGGATCTCCTTTTGGAGCAGGCTCAAAATTAAAAATTTTCGTCTTTTTCGACTCTTTAACGTTTTTTTTGCCTGAAACGGGTTGTTTTGGCTGTTTTTCCAAAGCCTCGTCACCTTCGTCTAAGCTTTGATCCTTTGCTTTGATAGGATTTAACTTTTCAATAAAACTTATAATTTTCTTTTTCACAAAAACAATTCCAATATGTCGTTGAGCATCCGTCTTCCAAGATGCGTAAGTTCAAAACCATGTGCGTCGAATTTTAACAATCCGTCATTCTGCGCACTTTCCAGACGTTTTTTTAAACATGCGTAAGGCAACCCCGTGGTTTTGGTAAATTCAAAATTCTCCACGCGACCGTAAAGTCTTAAACGGTTTAAGGCATATTCAAAAGGCAGATCGTTTGCGTCAACACTTTGATACTCACCGAAGTTTCCCGACATATAAAGTTCAGGATCCTCAGGACACGATCTTCTTTTTGTGCTTCCTTCCTTAAAGATTTTGCCACAGGCACCGGCACCTAAACCCAAATAATCATTAAAAAGCCAATAATTGCGATTGTGTACGCATTTTAAATCTTTTTTGGCAAAGGCCGAGACTTCATAACGCTCAAACCCCTGTGAGCTTAAATAGGCAAATCCGCGTTCTTCCTCATCGGCCATGATATCTTCATCAGGAAGTTTTGGAGGATGACGTCCGAAGGCCGTCCCCTCTTCTATGGTAAGTTCATACCAGGAAAGATGAGTGATCCCCAAAGAACAGGCTTTTTTAAGATCTGTCAAAGCATCATCCGAACTCTGCCCGGGCAATGCATGCATCAAATCGACATTTATATTTGAAAACCCGGCCTTTAAGGCCTGCTCCACTGCTGAAAACGCCTCTTTGCTTTTGTGGATGCGTCCTAGTCTTGCCAAAGACTTATCATCAAAACTTTGTACGCCGAGACTTAAGCGGTTAATCCCCGCCTGATAAAAATCTTTAAGAATTTCTCCGTCCACGGTCCCGGGATTTGCTTCCATGGAGATCTCACAATTTTCAGTAAGATAAGGCTTAATACGCTCAAGAAAATCAGCCATGAATGCAGGAGGACACAACGAAGGAGTTCCTCCTCCGAAATAGACGCTCACAAATTTTCTGCCGTTTACATACACATTTTGTAAGTTGAAGTCCTTCAGCAAAGCTGCAAAATATCGTTCGTCGCGAGCTTTATCTGCCCCTTTGCCAAACGAACTGAAATCGCAGTACGGACACTTTCTCACGCACCACGGATAATGAACGTATAAGGCAAGATCCAGAGGAGTTGAATCCTTTTCACTCATTTAACCACAACACTTAATAACAAAGTTCTGCAAGCAATTTTTGCAGAGCACAGGCCCGATGAGAGATCAGATCCTTGATCTCAGGAGGCAGCGAAGCGGCGGTACAGTCGCGACCTTTTACCAAAAAAAGCGGATCATAGCCGAACCCGCCCTTACCCTGCGCTTTAAAAGCAATGCTGCCTTCCCACGAAGCGGTTACGCACAAAGGAACCGGATCTTCAGGATAGCGTACCAAGCACAAAGCACACCAATAACGGGCGGTGCGTTTTTTCTCGGGGACATTCTTTAAAAGCTCCAGCAACTTGGCATTGTTGCCTTCGTCGTTACCGTGTTCTCCGCAAAAACGGGCCGAATAGATCCCGGGAGCACCGTTTAAGGCATCCACACATAATCCAGAGTCGTCAGCCAAGGCCGGCATTCTGGTCTGAACCGACGCGGCTCTTGCTTTGATAATGGCATTCTCAAGAAAACTCAATCCGGTTTCCTGAGGCTCTTTTACTCCGAGCTCTTTTTGCATGACGATTTCGCAACCAAAAGGTGCGAGCATGGCGGCAAATTCGCGCGCCTTCCCTTGATTGCCGGTGGCCAGCACCAGCTTGGTTATTTTCTTTTCCATGGCAAAATTTTACCACAGCAGAGTTATACCTATACTCAAGGTTGCAGCAAACGCTGATAACCGCTGCGTCCGGTAAGCTTCTGCACAGCATCGGCCGCGGCTCTGCTCAATACTTCTTCACCGGTAAGATGTACAAAATTAAAATCGAGCAATTCCTCAACCAAAGTCCGCTTGCGTATGGCAAAAGCCAAAAATTGGGCCAGATGATCCGCCTCACGTGCACAAAGCTCCGCTCCCATGATCCGATGCGACTCCTTGTCAACGTACAAAGCCAGGATCCCGCCCTGGTGATGCCCGTTGCCGCTTAGAGTATCTCCGAATGAAGCTCTGGCTGCAATAAAGGTTCCTCCGCTCTCGTAAGCCCACTTTTTCATCGCCTCGAATCCTCGGCCTGCTATGGCAAGCACAGGATCCGTATAACAAATCTGTAAATTTACAGTTTCAGGCATTGCCATGAGATGATCAGGTCTTGCCGCATTCATCCCGGCGTAACGTCCTTCGGCTTCAGCCTGAGCAGTGGAAACGCTGCCTTTGACGCTGCCTGCTGCAAAGATATGTTTTACCGAAGTCTGCATGGTATTAGGCTCTGTACGTATATAGCCTTCACGCGTAAGCTTGACGCCTATGTGTTGCAGGTTCAGGCCGCCTACATTTGGAATGCGTGCCGAAGCTGCAATTACCTCCGTGGTGTAAAGATAATTTTCATACTTGCCGCCGTCTATGTAATAGATCGAATATCCATGCTCCTCTGGTTCTATCGAGGTGATAAAAGAATCTACCGCCAAATTAAAACGCGAAGAGAAAGAATTTAAGGCGCAGGAAAGCACTTCCTCATCTGATAATTCCCACAACATGCGCTGACCGAACACGGTAACGTCCACCCCGAGATAAGAGAGGGCCTGTCCAAGTTGTAATCCCACCGCCGTACTGCCGAATACCGCAGCAGAAGAAGGAAGCTTTTCCTGCTCGTAAAACTCGTTGGTGGTGATGACGTTTTTAAGCTGAGCCTGCTCGTAGGTGATCAGAGGTTGTGTCCCGGTAGCGATGACGGCGGTTTTAAAATGCACGCGGCACGTATCCCCGACCATGAGCGTATGAGGATCTTCAAAACTCACCATACCGTGCAGGCGTTTTTCCTCAGGAATGCGATAAAGAAAAGACAGCACCGAAGATGTTGCCCTTGAGCGCATGGCCCTTACCATTCCCAGAACACCTGAAGTCTCAACTTCAGGATCCTGAATTAACAAACCTTTGCTGCGAAAAGACTGCAACTCACGCACGGCCAAAGCAGAGTTCATAAGATAAGAAGCAGGAAGTTCTCCTGAGCGTTGTGCCGTGGTTCCCAGTCTGCCGCCGTCGGCAAGCACACAGTCAGCTCCGCCTTCTGCAGCAGCTCTGTAAGCCTCAAGACCTGCGGTACCGGCGCCGATCACCACGGTATCGCACGAAATTTCGCGTATATTCATATCTGCATGATACAAAATCGTAAGGCTTTGTTGACAAAAAAAGCTTCTTGCACCTGTTAAGATCAGATTTTGAACTATAAACGTCACGTAAAATTAGGAGAAACAATGATCTCTGTGGATTTAAACAGCTACCGCGGCCTGATCTTCGATCTTGACGGAACCTTGCTTGATTCCATGCCGCACCACGTACGTGCCTGGATCCAGACTGCACGCGAACACGGTTTTGAAATCAATCCGGATCTTATCTACGCGTGGGGCGGGATCTCCTCAAAAGACGTAGTCAAACGTTTTATCGACATGGGATATCCAGCAGGTGATGTGGATATGTTTGTAAAACGCAAAGTTGAACTCTATCGCGAACATATCAACGAAGTAAAACTTTTCGCTCCCATAGAAAAAATCCTGAAAGAGGCACATGAGCGCGGACAACTGACCGCAATTGCAAGCGGTACTCAAAGAATTAACGGCGAAGATACCCTGCGTCTTCACCATCTTGAAAAATACGTGGATGCATTGGTATGCGCCGACGATGTCACCCATCACAAACCTCATCCGGAAAGTTTTTTAACCGCCGCTGAAAAACTCGGACTAAACAGCAAAGAATGTCTGGTGTTTGAAGACGGCAAGCTTGGGATAGAAGCTGCGGCGGCAGGCGGTTTTGACTGCGTCGAAGTACAAAGAGGGGAAATGGTTAAATTTTACCAGTCAAAGTAAAATATGATCGCCGCTTATCATCAGGATCATTGGGATTGAAAATCAATACAATCCCAATTTGCCGGTCAATTGCTTTCTGACAGCATTATGAATGCCCGGACTTGAAAAATGAACGCAGATGACTTTGAAACGGTCTTCTTTTGCAAATTGCTGATCCCGTTCACGTAAACTCAGATTTTTAAAATCTTCAATCTTTGGACGAAGTCATCTGATCTTGATGCATTCTGGAAGTAAAACCGCCGACGCGTCGCAAAGTAAGCGTTGAGATCTTATCCTTGTAAATCAGCTGTTGATTTCCCTTGATATCGACGATCCCCACGGTGTACTGATCAAACGAATTGATCACTCCTTCAAATTTCACGCCGGTGATCAGGAAGATGCATACGGGAACAGCATTATCAACCAAAAACTTTAACGCCCCGTTTTGTCCGCCTTCTTTGGCAAAAACTGCAGAAAACGTTTTTGCAGTTGATTCCCGTCCGCCTTCTTTATTCTTATGATTGTATGGCATAGCCTGACCTGCTTATTATTATCATTATTCTTTGCAACATGTTATGACGTTTAAGTGATCAGATCAACAAATGTGCAACTGTATTCAGAGAATGCTTGACATCTGCCACAATTAGAAAAAAAATTTACACTTTGCACTAAACAAGTACAATTTATGATGTTTAGGGGATGGTGCCCAGAGACGGAATCGAACCGCCGACACGGGGATTTTCAATCCCCTGCTCTACCGACTGAGCTATCTGGGCAACGGCGGTTATTAAATCATATAAGCCCTTTTCAGTCAAGA
>JALEXT010000078.1 GCA_022779845.1 Succinatimonas sp. | reverse complement strand
AATACGGTAAGACATGAAGGAACTCGTAAGTACGGGCATTATGCAAACTATGACGGAGTATTAAAAAGTCTTTTTGGCATCAGATTGATGATGCGTTCCTTCATAAAAGAATTCGGCGAGAGCCTGCATCTGCCGTCTCTTGAGAGCGGAGAGCTAGAATTATTTCCAACAGAGCATGTAAGCGAGGACTTCAGGTTAAGACGTAATGATTTGATCTGGAAATTTAAGCAGGAAGACGGGAGGGATTGTTATTTTCTGCTCATGCTTGAGTTTCAATCTGCAGTAGACCGTTTTATGGCTCAACGCATAATGGCGTACGTAGCCTTGGTTTACGACAGACTCAAAGGGTATGAAGATTTAAAAAAACACAATCGGAAACTGCCGCAGATTTATCCTGTGGTCTTATATGTGGGCTTTAACAAGTGGAATGCTCCGTTAACCACGGCAGAGCTTATAGAGCCGTGGTCTGCAGAAACAAAGTTCATGGTACCCGATGTGAGGTATGCATTGTTGGATAACCGACATCTGCCAAACGAAGCGCTCAAAGGATGCAAAGAGGCGGCAGGACTGTTTTTAGACTGTGCCAGGGCGGAGGATCCGGACGCAGCCTATGACAGTTTCAAGCGTTTTTACAGCTATCTTAAGCACCCTGAAGATACGGCTGAAGATGAACAAGATAAGCAAAGACTCAAACAGAGCGTACTCAACTGGTACCGGGTGTACCTGACATCAAAGGGGGTAAAATTGGAAGAAATCAAGAAGCTTGGTCAACTTGAAGAGGTGGATTCTATGTTTGACAACTGTGGTATGCGCTGGGACATGCTGTGGAGTCCTGAAATAAACGCGAAGATGGAAAAGTTTTTAGCTCAAAAAGCCAAAGCCAGAGAGGAAGGATTGGCAGAAGGACGAGCTGAAGGCAGAGTTAAAGGTATAGCCGAAGGAAGAGCAAAAGGCATGGCTGAAGGAAGAGCCGAAGGAAGAGCTGAAGGCAACGGCACCTCCCTGTGCAAACTGCTGAATGTTCGATTCGGAACGCTTCCTCAGGAGATCCTTAGCGTAATAGGTAAAAAATTGGATGATGCAACTTTTGATAAATTGTTGCCGTACGCATTAAACGCAACGTCTCTTGGTGAATTTGAAAGCAAAATGCATGAACTTTGCGGTGAGGCTGGTTAGTTTATTGATTTAAAGTAAAAATATCTAATACAGAGGGATCGGCTAAAAAACTCATAAGATCAATTAGGATCCCTCTTTTATCATGCAGGAAGTTAGGTTTACCTTAAGTGCCTTGCACATCAAATTTTAACTGCTGAAACTCAGATCTTCTAAGGTTTGGGTTAAAATACCCGCATTCTTCACCACTTTGTCTTTTAATCAGGATAAATCATCATGGCTGACATGAAGCTCTTCGCCGGGAACAGCGTTCCCGAACTGGCAAAAAAAATCGCCGACCGCCTTTATACCAAGATTGGCGATGCCACCGTCGATACTTTCAGCGACGGCGAAATACACGTCCAGATCAATGAAAATGTGCGTGGCGACGATATCTTCATCATCCAATCAACTTGTGCTCCCACCAATGACAATCTCATGGAGCTGATCGTTATGATCGACGCAATGCGCCGTGCATCAGCCGGTCGTATTACTGCCGTCATTCCTTATTTCGGATATGCCCGTCAGGATCGCCGTCTGCGTTCAGCCAGAGTTCCAATCACTGCTAAAGTTGTTGCTGATTTTTTATCTTCAGTTGGAGTTGATCGTGTATTGACAGTTGACTTGCATGCAGAACAAATCCAAGGATTCTTCGATGTACCTGTGGATAACTGTTTCTCCAGTCAAATTTTTGTTGATGACATGCTCTCTTTGAAACTTGAAAATCCATGCGTAGTCTCGCCGGACATGGGAGGAGTGGTTCGCACCCGTGCCATAGCAAAACTCTTAAACAACGCCGATATTGCCATAATAGACAAGCGTCGTCCCCGTCCGAACGTTTCTGAGGTCATGAATTTGATCGGAGAAGTAAAGGATCGCGACTGCATTATCGTTGACGATATATGCGATACAGCAGGAACCTTATGCAAAGCAGCGGCAGCCTTGAAGGAACGCGGAGCCAAGCGTGTGTATGCTTACGTAACTCATCCCGTACTTTCAGGACAAGCTTACGATAACGTCTCCTCATCCGTAATAGATACATTGGTAGTTTCTGACTCTATACCTCCTACTCAACGTTTCCAGGCTCTCGGCAATTTCCGTCAACTTACCTTGGCGCCTATGCTTGCAGAAGCCATACGCCGCATCAATAACGAAGAATCTATTTCAGCTATGTTCCAATCAGGAATGTAAAACTGCTATCTATTTAAGTGAAAAAAAATCCCGCCGCTGAGGCGGGATCTGCAAAAGCCGGCCTTTTGGCCGGCTTTAATCATTCGACGAACTTGCCGTGGCAGTTTTTAAACTTTTTCCCTGATCCGCAAGGACAAGGATCATTCCTGCCTATATGCATTCCGGCATAAAGTTTAGCCTGCTCCCGCATTTTTTCTTCATCCGCCGAGGCTTGTTCCTGAAGAGCCTTCTGTTCGGCTTCAGCCTGTTCTTCCTCCGGAGTACGCAATCTTACCTGAATGCGACACAAAAGCGATACGACTTGGAATTTAAGATTTTCAAGCATTTCAGAAAACAACTTGAACGAGGCAATCTTATATTCGCTCTTGGGGTTCTTTTGCGCATATCCCTGCAAGCCTATACCCTGACGCATATAATCCATGGCAGCCAAATGCTCCTTCCACAGATTATCTATACACTGAAGCATGACACTCTTTTCAAGACTCTTACGATTATCATCTCCGATCAAGTCGCATTTCTTTTGATATGCATCTTTGGCTATTGCAAGGATCTTATCTCTGATATCCTGTTCAACGAGCTTATCATTTTCCTTCATCCACTCGCGGACAGGACATGCTATTAAGAAATTGGCCAACAGACGTTTTTCAAGTTCTTCAGTTTTCCAACTGTCCGGCAATGAATTGGGTTCAATGTACTTATCAATCACGGAATTGATAACGTCACTAAAAATAGTTTCCACTGTTTCGTGAATATCTTCACCGTCCAACAGCGCGTTACGTTCCTCGTAAATCACCTTACGCTGCTGATTGGCAACATCGTCATACTCCAAAAGACTCTTACGTATATCGAAGTTGCGCGTTTCAACCTTACGTTGAGCCGATTCTATAGCTCTGGTAATAAATTTATGTTCCAGCGGTTGACCATCTTCCATTCCCATACGTTTCATAAAGTTTTTAAGTTTTTCAGAACCGAAAAGCTTCATGAGATTGTCATCCATGGATAGGTAGAAGCGAGATGAACCGGGATCACCCTGACGTCCGGCACGACCGCGTAACTGATTATCAATGCGGCGTGACTCATGACGTTCAGAGCCGATGATATGCAAACCGCCAGATTTCAATACGGCATCGTGTCTTTCCTGCCACTCTTTCTTTACCCTCTCTACCTCTGCAGGAGCAGGTGAATCTCCAAGTGCAGCAAGATCTGCCTGCAAATTACCGCCTAAAACGATATCTGTACCGCGGCCTGCCATGTTCGTTGCAATGGTAACCGTACCGGGGCGACCGGCTTGAGCAACAATGTGGGCTTCCTGTTCATGGAATTTGGCATTTAAAACCTGATGCGGAATATTCAGAGCATTCAGCATGGCAGAGAGCTTTTCTGAGTTTTCTATCGAAATGGTACCGACCAATACCGGTGCCCCGGTTGCAACGGTCTTCTTGATATCTTCGATAATTGCCTTGTATTTCTGTTCCTCGGTAAGGTAAATAAGATCAGGAAGATCTTTTCTGATCATAGGCTTATTGGTCGGCAAAACCACTGTTCTCAAACCGTATATCTGTTGAAACTCATAAGCTTCAGTATCAGCAGTACCGGTCATACCGGCAAGTTTCTTGTACATACGGAAATAATTTTGGAAAGTGATCGAAGCCAAAGTCTGATTTTCAGCGCGTACTTCACAACCTTCCTTGGCTTCAATTGCCTGATGCAATCCGTCAGACCAACGACGTCCCTGCATCTTTCTGCCGGTATGCTCATCGATGATGACAATCTGCCCGTTGTCAACCACGTAGTCAACATCACGTTTAAACAGAGTGTGAGCACGCAAAGCAGCCATAACATGATGTAACAGCGCAATATGCGAGGAAGAGAAAAGCTTCTCTCCGTCAGGCAATAATCCGGCATCTATTAAGAGTTTCTCGATCTTTATCTGTCCGCGTTCGGTAAGATAAGCCTGCCTTAGCTTAAGATCGAGAGTGTAATCACCGTCACCGGTATAATCTTCGGTATCTTCCTTCTCTTGGAAAATAAGACCGGGAATAAGTTTGTCCACTGCGTAATACAGCTTAGAATCATTTTCTGACGGTCCGGAAATGATCAGCGGAGTGCGAGCCTCATCGATAAGCACGGAATCAACTTCGTCGACCAAGGCATAATTTAATTTGCGTTGTACTCGCTGTTGCGCCGTGTAAGCCATATTGTCACGCAAATAATCGAACCCAAATTCGTTATTGGTTCCGTAAGTTACATCACATGCATAGGCCAGACGTTTTTCTTCAGGGCTCATACCTGGGATATTTACTCCCACGGTCATACCAAAGAAAGTGTAAAACGGACGGGACCAATCGCAGTCGCGTCTGGCTAAATAGTCGTTTACCGTCACAACGTGCACGCCTTCACCTGATAAGGCATTTAAGTAGCATGGCAATAAAGCTGTCAGAGTTTTGCCTTCACCGGTTTTCATTTCGGCTATTTGATTTGCATTTAAAACCATACCGCCCATAAGCTGTACATCAAAGGGCCGTAAGCCCAGCGTACGCTTTGCAGCCTCTCTGCATGCGGCAAAGACATCGGGCAAAATATCTTCACAGCTTTTTCCTGCTTTTAACTGTTCCCTAAACTGTTCTGTGAGCTTGGGGAAGTCTTCATCCTTCAATGCCTGATATTTATTTTCCAATGCATTAACGGATTTAACGGTTTTTTTTAGCCTGCGTACGATGCGCTCGTTGCTGCTGCCTATAATTTTGGTGACTAATGTAGTTACGAACATAATTTTTCTGTAAGGATTACTTTACCGAGTCTGTCCCGGTAACACTCTTAATTCATACCGCAAATATCTACGGAGAACAGAGCTTCTTTAAAAACTGGAACAATAATAACTTACTTTCGCGCTCTGTGTCAGAAAATGAAATACAAGAGTTGAATAGAACACGAAATTTTTGATTTTGGGCAAAATTCGGACACAAAAAAAAGCGCCTTTAAGGCGCCTTCTATTTTGGAGCGGGAAACGGAGCTCGAATCCGCGACCCTAACCATGGCAAGGTTATGCTCTACCAACTGAGCTATTCCCGCATCCACGGAGCAACATTATATAAATTTCTTCAAAATATTCAAGAAAAATTTAATATTTTTATTTTATTGTTTTAAATCAATATGTTAATTAAATTCAGTTTTTTGACGTTGTTTTAAGATTTTTCTATCATTTTGGCACTACAATTGTCATGAATCAGTAGCATTCAAGACACACGAAGAATAAAGTGCAATATAAGGCTTAACCGTTTGCGAGGTTACTAATCTAACTTATGTTCGTGCAAATAAAAAAATCAGGCGGTGCCGAATATATCTACATAATAGAATCTTTCCGTAAAAACGGAGCGGTTGCACACCGCACCGTTAAAAAACTTGGTAGACTTGATCTTTTTTTGGAAAAAGATCCTGAAGCTTTGGAAAAACTGCGAGAAGAAGTGCGGCGCAATTCTCAGGAACTGAGAACTTTCAGCACAGCAAGGACAGTGTCACAAATAAGATCGTTGGCTATTAAAAAAGAACAGCAGGAATTACAAGACGGCATGCCCTCGCTTAACTATTCTTCATTTGTGATAAAAGCGGTCTGGTGCGGCTGTCTTAAGCTTGATTACCGTTTAAATTACCTCCAAAGACGCTACCATCAAAAATTGAATTTGAATTTAAATCAAACTTTTTTTGAAAGAGCCCTTGCCAGGATCCTTAAATTTGAAAACACCGGTTTAAAATTCGGCATAGAAACGGCAATCATGTCCTCAAGTTTCAATCCGGAGGATCCGCTGGCAGATGCCGACGGTTTTTTACGCCTTTTAAGTACAGAACGTTTTCGTATTTTAAATTTCGTTCGTGATCACCTGCAATCGGATCACGGCATAGATCCTGAGAAAATCAAACCTCAGAATATAGATGACAAAACCTACGAAAAGTTACTTCATGACAATAATGAAGATCCTGTCTACGGACGATTTACTTTTGAAATGGTTGCAAATGCTGTAGTACGCGTACTTGAAAAAAAAGTTGCCGACGCTGGTATCACTGTCGACTTT
>JALEXT010000063.1 GCA_022779845.1 Succinatimonas sp. | reverse complement strand
AGAGGAATGATGCTGACTGTCAGAACAAAAATCTTTAATTCCCCTATTGGTCAGAAGCAGCCAAATGAATATGACTGATATGAGGAAAAGAGCTCTTACCTTTGCTATGTATCTGGAATTACCGGTACAAATGTATAAGATCCATGATTCAGACTAGTTTGATAGGCGCTTTATGGCATCAAATCATGGTCTTTTACCCGCTTTTATGCCTGAAGAACTAGGAAAAATGAGACAAGCTGAATTAGATTAGACAATTCTCATAAGTCAAATCAGACAAGACATTTTCCGCACCTTCTTATTCTTCGAAAAAGTGTTCATAATTTGTACGAAAAGTGTCCAATAATTTTGATGCTTGACACTTTCTCAAGAAGTGGCAGATAACTATCACGTTTTTATCGTATGTATGGTTGTTTTAGAATGTACTGATGCTATTATTCGCATAAAAATGATATTTACATTATGATGAGATGTTGTATGAATGTATTCAACTCCATTTCCGCAGGTTTTGATTCGATTTTTAGAGGCTTTAATACCGCCTCATTTCCTTCATATCGCTCAGCAAGTGACGATCGAGAAGCTCTTCTGAGAGATTTTTATGCGATACAAGATGATTTCAGAACAGGCATAAGAAAGGTAATAAATAATGACAACCAAAACCGGTGCAAGAAAGATCGTAAAGTAAAACGGTGAATCATCTTTTGAGGTTGCAATCAATGAAGATCACAACCTTTTACCACAAGTTGAATCATTAAAAGAGTTGTATAGTTTCAGACCTGATTTAGTCGATAAAGCAGTAGCTATGTCTGAAAAAGAACAACAATACCGCCATAGTTATATAGATAAGAAAATACAAGACAATGTCTATTCCAGACGGTATGCTTTTGCTCTCAGTGTGTTATCTATTGGAGCTTGTATCTTGTTGGGAGTACTTGGCTATACAATCCCAGCTGTTGCTGTTTGTGGATTTCCTGTTGCCTCTATGATTATTTCTTTCTTAACAAGACATTAGCAGGTGAAAAAGCCTTGTAACAGACTTTTCTTTGTGTATGTGATAAGGTGGCTACAAGGTCAAACTACATAAAACAGCAACTGCATTATAGAGAAGTCCCCAACGTCTTATCCCAATCTTTTGATAAAAATAGTTTTTTTCTTACGGAAGAAGGAGCTTTTCATGCTCCAATTTTAGGTTATTAAAACCGCTCATCCGCCATGAATCGCCCTCAGATGAGGTCTGTGCGTCGGTTCGGATCTTTGCTATTTGCTTCTTTCAGCCTGCACGTCACCGTGCACACCTTGCCAAGTTGCTAACCGTTCCCTCCTGCGGGTCGGTTGGGACTCTCACCTATAATTAATGCGCATACCGCGCACACACTCAAAAGCCGCATTTATGCGGCTTTTGAGGATCAGAGGCAGTTTTCTCAACGCTTTGGTTTTATCAGCTCTCTCAAATGGCTTAAGTTAGCTATTGCCTGATATAAGGTTTCATCTTTTTTTGCAAAGTGGAAACGAATATAGCGCTGCTCGTTTTCCTTAAAGAAGGATGATCCTGGTACTGCACCCACCTTCACCTTTTGAGCCAAATCCAAGCAGAAATCCATATCAGAATCGTAACCGAACTCACTGATGTCGACCATCACAAAATAAGTACCCTGAGGAGTGAAATACTTAAGTCCGGCCTCATCGAGGCCCTTTAAAAAGATCTCGCGGTGATGAGTATAACTGCGCTTTAACTCTGCATAGTATGAAGGAGGCAAAGTAAGTCCTGCCACCACGGCTTCCTGCAACGGAGCTGCAGCACCTATGGTTAAAAAGTCATGAACCTTGCGGGCTGCCTCAATCACATGCTCCGGTCCGAAGATATATCCTATACGCCAACCGGTGATGGAATAGGTCTTGGACAGAGAGTTGCACATTACCGTACGCTCGCGCATTCCCGGTAACGACGCAAAATAGGTATGCTTATAAGGATCATAAACGATATGCTCGTACACTTCATCGGTGATCACGAACGCATCGTATTTCTCAACGATCCTGGCAATTTCCAGAAGCTCTTCTCTTGAGAACACTCGTCCCGAAGGGTTTGAAGGATTGCAAAGAATGAGCGCACGCGCGCCCTTGGCAAAAGCCTCTTCAAGTTCCTTTGAATCGAAAGTAAAATCTGGAGCATGCAAGGGTACGTATACGGGCTCTGCTCCGCAGAGTATGGCATCAGCGCCGTAGTTCTCGTAAAAAGGCGAGAATACTGCAATCTTCTCCCCGGGATTGATGGTGGACATAACCGCACACATCATGGCCTCGGTTCCGCCGCAGGTGATCACCAGCTCCGTATCAGGATTTACCTTGACTCCGCTGTCCCGCTCTATTTTAGCAGCCAAAGCCTCACGAGTATTCTGCGCACCCCAGGTAGTGGCGTACTGATGAGGTCCGGTAAGGGCCACTTCGGACAGACGTTTGGTGATCTCTTTTGGAGGATCAAAATCAGGGAAGCCCTGAGACAGGTTTACCGCACCGAATTTATTGCAGATACGCGTCATGCGTCTTATCACCGAATCAGTAAAGGTATCGGTTCTGCGGCTGGTTGTAATCATTGTTTTTTCCTTAAATCACAGTGTATATCCGTTGTGCGGATTAAAAAGATCATGAATATCAAAAGCTTTTTTAACGGCAATCATGAGGCTGCGCTCGGCAGGACAAACCTGCTCAAGATAATACTTGCGCTTGCCCTTGCCCACGCCGTGCTCTCCTGCAAGTCTGCCGCCCATAGCATAAACTTCGCTGTAAATGCGGCTTAATGATCAATTGCAAAATCAAGACATTAAACGGCTGTCTTGCGACCTTAATTCCTACGATGCCGCTTTGGGCATTGGAAAGGTCAAGGCGCTAAAAAATTTAATCTTCATACTTAAATACTATTTAATAGTGATGCTTTATCAAAATAAGCTATTACTCTGCATGCGCTTATGATGCCTTAAAAAATTTTGCTGTCAACAAATTTTTTAATAAAAGAATATTATGCAAAGATGGACAAATCTTTTTATTTAAAGGTATCTTATTGATATACCTATATAAACATATTGATTTATAGGGCTTAAAAGAATTTTATATATAGAAAAAATTTATTTCACAGCAGTGCTTTTAAGCAAAAATGCACCATAACAGTTCT
>JALEXT010000016.1 GCA_022779845.1 Succinatimonas sp. | reverse complement strand
TTTAACTACATTGTGAAGTAGTTTTTTAATTTAACTGCTTTTACCATGCGCAAAAATAAAGCGGCTGTATACGCATAAGTACACACCGCTTCGAATGGGAATATCAGAATTGAGAAAAAGGAAGATACCGCACTGCTTTTTGAACAACGATTTGAAATCGTTGTTAGGGATCCGCTAGATGATCCATCAGGATCTTAGAAGATGATCGGAAAGGAAGCTCTCTGAGCTTACGATCACCATTTTCCCAGAACTCCGTGTTTTTCTCACTCAGTCCTGAACTTGTTTTTTAGACTAGAGTCCGTTTCTCTTTTTGTCAACTCTTTTTTTATTTTATTTTTTCTTTGTTTTTCATAAGGATCCTCAGATGATCACTGAGGATCAACAGTGATCACTGCGACGCAATGCTTGATCAGTGAGGAGCTGAAGCAGATCTGCACGATTTTGATGATGATACAGCACACATACTCTGTCGATGCATCGCTGAGCCTGAGAAACTCTTCTCCTCTTTTTTGTTTTTTTTATTTTGTCTGTATGCTCAGGACATGGCAAAGCCGCAGGCTTTTTTTAGTCAAAGCTTGCGGCTGTTTATTTTCTTTTTGTTCCGGGCGTAATGTCGGTATTGAACTTCAGGATTTATGTCTTAAATCTTCAGTATGCTGAATTCTGAAATTCTCCGCTGGGATCAAGCATACGTCGCAGCGATTTTCCCTTTAACAGCAGGGTATGATTATTTGTCGAAAGCCTTTCTACAACAGCTTCTGCCAGTGTTGTTTTTCCCAGATTTTCAAGCCATATATCAGGTGATTTCTGTGAGGTAACAATCACTGTCTTTTTCCCATATCGGTCATTCAGAATGTCATAGAGCGCTTCCAGTTCTTCTGCGGTATATTCAGTAAGACAAAAGTCGTCCAATACCAAAACCCACTGTCGCAGCAATGACTGTCGCCTGGTTTTATATGCCGGCGTGCTTTTAAGCTCCCTTAGTAAAGCAGTCAGATCTGATGCAGTAAAGAACCTGCCGCCCATACCGTGCAAACAGCTTTCCCTTAGCAAGGCTGAGGCTATATAACTTTTCCCAGTACCTGTACCGCCGAATATGGTGACATTGTTGCCATTACGTACAAAATCAAGTGATGACAATGTCAGCAACGTTTTTTGGAAAACTGCATCTCGTCCTTCATTGGTGATGATCTGCGACAGTGTTGCTCTTAAAGGTATTTTTGCCAGACGTAACAACGTTTCCTGATGTCGTCTGTCTCTGCCGTTTTTCTCGGCTGTAAGCATAACCTCGAGGACATCCTCAAAGTTCATGTCTGCAAATCCCTCAGGACGCTCAGCGAAATTTTTCCACACTTCTGCGGCATCACGACACTGCAGAGTTTTTAACAGTTCCAGGCATTTGGAAAAAATGACGGAATTCATATCAGCAAGCCTCCTTGACGTTGGTATTGAGGACATTACTTACATGCTCATACCGCTGTTTGATGACTTCAGCTCCTTGCAGATATTCCCCTGCAGATTGTTGACGGTGCGATTGATTGTCTGCGCAAGTCGGCCATCGTAATAACGGCAGACGTCCGTAAATCACCTCTTTGCAGAGGGAGTCGTATTTATCGAGACTGTATTGCTCATCAAGCGGTCCGTCATATTGAGGAGCGTTTGCTTCAAATGCTTTGATGATCCTTTCGGTCACTGCCGGGTAACCTAAATAGACACGGCTTTGTACTACTGAGTTGTTGATGCAGTTATACAAATTGGTACATCCCTTGGCTAATGACAGGATTTTTACCACTTGTTTTACCGCCTCGCTTTTGCGTACATGCCGTTTTAATAACTGCGCAGCCCAAGCTTTTACTTCATTACCTTCGGCACCGGCCCACTGCAGCAAAAAATCATCCTGTTCAAGGCGATAACGTTCATAGGACAACAGCCGTTCATCAGTGTAGAATGACGGTTGTGCAGATAGTCCCGTGACTTCGTCCCGTCGTTCATAACTTGCAATTATGCGGTTGTGAGATAAAAATCGGACTACTTTCGGATATGTCTCTACAACAATCGAGTTTCCGATCCATTTAGGCGGCAAAGCGTATTGATGCTTGCCAAGTTCAATCACGCCGTTTGACGGAACCGTCTGCACATAGCTTTCCGTATCACTGTAGTCCCAGCTTTCAGGTACTCTCAATAATTTACGCTCCTGCGCAAACAGCTCTTTACGACTGAGTTTAAGCGCACGAACTTCATGATTGTTTATGGACTCGATTAAAGGTTGCAAGGCTTTGTTTACTTCGGAAACACTGCTGTATTTCACTTTCCCGTTAGTAATTTGATAACGCATCTTTGCCAATGCCGAGCGGGTGACAATTTTTACTGCAGCTTCAACGGTTCCTTTATCTTTAGGTTTATGCGGTCTGCAGGCATGTAATTCCATTCCGAAGAAACGACACAGGGAAAGCATTTTGTCATTGGCTATACCGCCGTAGGATGAAGCTTTAATGACTGCTCCTTTGAAGTTGTCCACGACCAACATCTCAGGTACGCCGCCTAACTCGTGCAAGCAGTCTGCTATTGCCGGGAGCACATCCTCAAGCTTCTGAGACGCTATGGCTCTTGCCGTGATATAACGGGAAGCCGGTAACGTAAGCAACATGATTTGTGCAACTTTACCGTCGATTTCATTGCCGTAAGGGATGGTAACCCCGGAGAAATCCAATTGAATTTCTCCGCCCATCTCATGAGACTGTCTGAAACTCACCGGTACCTTTTGACCGATGTATTTTCCCCACAGCCTCACCACGCTTTTGGCGGTATACATTGCCAAATGTTCTTTCTCTGCTTTGGCTTTGTTTTCATCACTGAAATAAACACTTTCGACCACTTCTATTCTGGTCAATTCACATTTAATCTCTGTCCCGCTGCCGCCGTGATTGCGGGACACCGCATACATCTCCTGCATCTTTGCAAAGTCAGGTTGCAGATAACCGCAGGCTTGTCCGTTAACCTTACCGCGTACCTCACGACGATACCATTTCTCCGAAAACTCCTTGGGAGTCATGGCTCTGACTCCTTCCTCAGTCAAACCGAGCGTGCGTGCTTTGGCTAAAGCTCTGGATGCCACTCCGTGTGAACATCCGTATTTTTCCTCAAGTTTGCACGGGCGCAAGGTAAAACTATCAATCACCAAATTTTGAACAACTACGAGATCCATATAACTTCCCCTCCCGGGTCGATTTTTTCTTTTTCCTCGCATTTGCTTTCCTCCCGAAAAAAAACGGAAGGCAATGTAATGCATTTGCAAGGGCCGAGTACAGCCTGACGAAATTTTCGGGAGAGAGGGAAGGTGTGGCGGGTGGGGTTAAGCGATCATCTTGCTCGGATCTTTTCGATCATCTTTGAGGATCCCCAACATCATCTTGCTTATGCAGGCTTCAACTGACAGATTCAGAGTGAGAGCTGCTTTTTCAAGATAGGGCCGGAAATATTGTTTTACCTCATCCTCGGTATAGCCCAGCATGGTACCGAAATCCGTGTAGAGACTGAGATCGTCGACGAAATTTGCTCCTGAGAAAATTCCTAAATTTTTGTATTTACTGATCCCGGTGATGAAGAGAAAACGCAGATCAGAGCTGCGGCGTTTTAAGATGTCAAAAAATTTAAACAGTTCGTTGCTGACGTCCTCAAATAGTTCCGTGCAGTTTAAAGTTTGATTTAAAGGTGCGTCGTATTCATCGATGAGGAGCACCGGCGGTTTAGTTTGTTTTTTTAAAAATTCCTCAAATAACGCAGGCACGGTAGTAAGTCCTGCCTGTTCATCAAATGACGGAAGTTCAAAGCCTGCATCGTAAACGGCACGACGCAGCATCAGATCGAAACTTTGCTTAAATTCATCAAATGATGCAAAGATCCTGCAGTCGGTAAAATCAAGATGAATAACAGGGTAGGTGGTGTCGTTCCACAGCTTTTCTATGGCAAGTCCCGAGAAATCCTTAAGTCCGTCTTTAAACAGCGATTTTAAAGTGGAAATGAGTAATGATTTTCCGAAGCGGCGCGGGCGGGAGAGAAAATAAAAACCTTCTTCCCGGGCAAGTGTGTAAACAAGAGCGGTTTTGTCTACATAGATCTTATTACCGCGTCTTAATTTTGAGAAATCGCTGATCCCAAGCGGAAGTGATTGTAACTGACAGAGGTGGGCGTCATGTTGCATGGTGTATTTCCTTAGGATCCTGCGTCAAGTTCCAGAACCCTTGGCCTTCTATGACAAATTGTACGGATCAAAGCTTTTTTTTCAAGTTCTTATGATCAGGTGTTTAACTCCCCAAGGTATGCTTTTTTAAGCGAATTTTCATCTTCGCAGGTAGTAAAGCCGTTGGCTTTTAAAAAACGCAGGG
>JALEXT010000046.1 GCA_022779845.1 Succinatimonas sp. | reverse complement strand
TGTCAAAATCATCGGAGTTTACGATTTCACCGCCCATACGCGTAAGTTCTTTGGCACAGCGTGCAAAAAGATCACCGTGAGGCTGCGCACCGAGACTTTCCATCAAAGCTTTGGCATAATCAGGTGCCGGAATAAGATTACGACGCAATCTTTTAGGCAGCGATTTTATGAGAGTGCTCAAAAGCTCCAGTCTTATCCCCAGTACCTGCCAGGCAAATTCACTGCTGTTTATCTGATTTAAAACGGTAAGCGGGATATGCACACTCACTCCGTCATTTTTAGCAGACGGGTCAAAAACATAACTTAGGGGAAGTTTAAACGCCCCCTGCTCCCAGAATTCAGGATAAAGCAAAGCATGATCAAGCGCCGTTCCTCCGCGTATGACCAAATCCTGCGTAAAATCCAGATAGTGCGGATCTTTTTGCTTTTTTATTCTCCAGTAGTGATCAAACGCGCGCGAGGTGGTTATCTCCTGCGGCAATCTGGCATCGTAAAACTCTTCAAGCACGCTCTCATCTACCAAGAGATCTCGCCGTCTTTGCTGATCTTCAAGATGCTCCACCTCATCTATCAGCTTGCGGTTATGCTCCAAAAATTCATAATGCCCCGGAAATTCTCCTTCAACAAGCCCGTTTCTTATCAAAAGCTCGCGGCACAACTTAGGATCAATAGAGGTATAAAGGGCCCGTCTGCCTTCTGCAAGTCTCAAACCGTAAAGAGTAACCGTAAGCGATGCTTCAACCGCACCTTGTTTTTTTGACCAGTGAGGCTCTTGATAATTTTTCTTCACCAAATGAGCTGCAGCCCATTCTATCCAGGCAGGATCAACCTCGGCTACGGTTCTGGCAAAAAGTCTTGAGGTTTCGGACAATTCGGCCGCACAGAGCCATTTGGGACGTTTGTTCGCCAAACAGGATGATGGGTGAATGACGAATTTTATCCCGCGCGCTCCAAGGTAAAGCCCTTTCTCATTTGAATCGATGTTGCCTATCTGAGACAAGAGTCCCGGCAACAACGAACGATGTACCGCCTCATAAGATGCAGGGGTTTCGTTTAAATCATTGAAGGTAAACTTCAGAGCGTGGCATGAAGAACGCAGCTGACGCAATACGTCAAACCACTCACGGATCCTGAGGTAAGAGAGCAATTCACGTTTTAACGTGCGCTGGAACGCTGAACGGCTGTTTTCAAGTTCTAATTTGGTGAGATATCGATACAGTTTGAGGTAACTTAAAAAATCGGATTTTTCATCTTCAAAACGTTTGTGTAATTGTTTTGCCTGTTCTTTCTTGTCAAGAGGATGTTCGCGGGGATCGATAACCGCCAGCGCCGAAACTATCACCAACACTTCTGACAATGCCCCGTAACGCACGCTTTCTAAAAGCATGCGTCCTAGTCTCGGGTCAACCGGAAGTTTTGAGAGCAAGGTGCCGATCTTGGTAAGTTTTACCAAAGAACTGTCTTTACCGCGTACATTGCTTACTGCTCCCAACTCTTCCAGGAGCCTTAAACCGTCTGAAATTTGTCTTGCATCAGGAGGATCTATAAAAGGAAATTCACTGACGCTACCCAAACGCAGTGCCACCATCTGCAGGATCACCGAAGCAAGATTTGTACGCAGGATCTCAGGATCGGTAAACTTAGGACGCGACAGAAAATCCTGCTCTGAGTACAGTCTCACGCACACGCCGTCACTTACACGACCGCAGCGTCCTTTACGCTGATTGGCCGAAGCCTGCGAGATCTTTTCTACCGGCAAACGCTGCACTTTGGTACGCGGAGAATAACGCGAAATGCGTGCCGTTCCAGGATCTATGACGTAACGAATGCCCGGCACGGTAAGCGAAGTTTCGGCAATATTGGTAGAGAGCACAATGCGTACTCCCTGATGAGGAGCAAAAATACGATTTTGTTCTGATGTAGCAAGACGGGCGAACAAAGGTACGACCTCAACCCCGGGAAGATGAGAACGATTCAGGAAAGATGCCATATCCATAATGTCGCGCTCACCGGGCAAAAATACCAAAGTATCTCCGCGTCCGCAGTCATGTTGCAAATATT